>JAFTDZ010000127.1 GCA_017453885.1 Clostridia bacterium | reverse complement strand
CCAGGGCGTGCCCTCGCCGTATTTCGCGGGATCTCTGTAATCGAGCAGATAAAATATATGGAATTTGCCGTTTTCGTAAAAGGGGATCGCGTCGGCGAACCAAGCGTTTTCGGGTTTATAAAAAATGTGTTGCATAATTTACCTGTAAAGTTTTTATTTTTCGTTTTTATTGACTATAGCGTAAATTTCTTCCTCTATCCATCTCTCCCGCGTGGATTCCACGTTGAACAGGCATCTCCTGAACATCAGCGACACCTTCATATGGCTCCCCGCGGACTTGTTGCCTATCTGGTCCTGCATGACCACGAAGGTAACTTCCTTTCCGGCATAGGCGGAAACGTCTATATTATAGAACATATCCGTGGTGTTGCTCATAACTATCCAGCCGTCCGTGCAATCCGTCACGGTGAGATCTTCTTCCACCGCTACGATTCTGAACTTCGCGAGATCGTCGGGCAACGGGTGCGCCCTGAATACGTATTGCATTTCCGTTGCGTTTTCGGGGACTTTTACCTTGCAATATACCATCGCGTTGGCGTCGCCGCCGTTTTCGTTTCCGTCGTCGTCGTAAACGTCGAACCCGACCATCCATATCGCCCAACCGGCGTCGCTTATATGGCAGAACGAATTACAGTCCTCCGAGAGAACTTTCCGCCAGGCGTTGAAGGCTACCTTATCCGTTTCAAAATCCATTATATCGTAAGTTACCGCATCGAGCGAAGTAACGTCCGACTTTTTCAGCAGTCTGAAAAGATAGTCGCTTTCATCTTCGGTAACGGTAACTTTCACGGAACAGGTTATATCTTCGTTGTGTTTGTTCACCGCGGTTATATTGACTACGCCCGCTTTCTTCGGGTTGAGCGTGCCTATCTCGTCCACCGAACATATATCGTCGTCCGAAGAAGAAAATTCCACTTCGGTATATGTCGTTTCTTCCGGCTTGAAAAGCGGCGCCAGGCGGTATAGCGGATCGTTCACGCTCAAGGTCACTTCCCCGTTTCTGAACGACATGGAATTAACTTCCAACGGGCCTACGGTGAGATCTATCGAAGCGCGCACCGTGTTATCGGCAGCGGCGCGGAGAATTATCCTGTACTTATCGCCGACAGCCGCAAGTTGCGAAACGCTGACGTAATATTCGCCGTTTTCTTCCGTAACTGAAACCATATCGGGATCGGCGTCGCCCATCGCCGTAACGGTAAAACCGACTTTTTTATTGGTTGTGTTTGTCGGCTCGAACGAATACCCTATCTTCTCCCGCTTGGTAACGGCTACGGTCATCTCCGCATTTTCAACGGAAAGTTCGCGCGGCATGACCGCGGCTACGCATTCCACCTCTATTGACTTTGTGAAACTTCCGCACTTTGCGGAAACCGTGGCTTTGCCTACGTCGTAAGCGGTTATCACGGCGCGGTCGTTTCCCTTGCTCTCAACGCCTATATCGGGGTTTGTGGTGCTCCATACAAGCGTTTTATCCGTCGTTTCGTTCGGAAGGACGGTGGCCTGAACGGTAACCGTTTCTCCCCTGCCGAGCAGCAGCGTTTCTCCCTCGTCGTAGCCGGACGCCTTAAAGACGATGCCCGTGCATTCCACGGCGTTCGTCTTTTCTTTTTTGCATGCGCCGAGTGACAGGAGCATAACGGCGGATAAAACGATGAAAATAATTTTTCTTTTCATTTTCTGCCTCCTTTTTGATAACGTTGTCAATTTAATTTATAATGTCGCATACTACTTAAAAATATGCGTTTTATTTATCTTTCCTTTTCTTTCTCACGGCTGCCGCGCCCGCAAGCGCCGCGGCGGCGCCGCACGCGGAACCTATTCCGCCCGAACAGCCGCTGCTCTTCCCTTCGCCGCTCTGCCGCGGAGATGACGGCGCGGCGTCGGAACCGCCCGAATACGTGTTTACGGCGGGTTCGTTCCATATCTTTACGTCGTCGTCGGCTTCGGTGTTGTTCTTTGAAGATCCGTAAGCGACGTTTTTATCGAGGTTGCTCTCGTTTACCGTTCCCGCGCTCGGCAAGAGGGTTATTCTGTTATATACCGTTAGCGAAGAAGAATCTTCCGTGTAATAATTGCCTACTTTGGAGCAGGCGTCGCGAAGGGTGTTGAAACATATTGCGGACGAGCCGTGCAGTTCGAACATTGCGCCGCCGTCTCCGGGCTGGCTGTCCATACCGAGGTTGGAACACACGAGCGTGGAATTATACGCCGTTATGAATTTGTTGGAAGCGAACGAGAACACGTTGTGTATCTGCGCGTTCTCCGCGTTTTTGGCGGTTATTATCTTCGCGGTTTGGCGCGTGAGATCGTATAAATTCGTGTGGAGTTTTTCCAGCCTTTCCTGATACGTTCCCCAAGAGGATATATCCGCGCTTGACGGAACGCTCACTTTAAGCGGACAAATGGAGTTTTGCAGGCAGTTGTAAACCACGGGATCTTTGCCGCCTATATAGAACCCCGCGTTGTAAAAGCCGCCTATAACGCGGTTTATCACGCAATTATCGCATGCGGAGAAATCCACCGCGTTATATACGCCCGTAAGATATAGGTTGACCGCGTAGTTGTTTTTGCCCGTACCCCTTATTGTGAAGGAATACTTCGGCAAAGTTTCCGCCGTGTACCTTTCCGCGAACATATTGAGCCGCGGATACACTGCGCGCAAGCCGTAAACGCCGGCGTTATCCCCCGCGAGCGTTATCATCGCCGCGGAAGTTTCGGGCGTTTCCGTAGCGCCGTAATAACAGAGGAGCATTGTTCCGTCGTTCGCGCCGATAAGGTCCCTTTGAATATTGCTTCCGCACCCGCGAAGTTGGGTGTTCGCATAAACGGTGAGCGGGTTATCGAGCCTGTAAACTCCGGCGGGCAGATAAACGATGCCGCCGCCGTTTGAATTCGCCGCGTCGAGCGCGTCTTGTATCGCGCGCGAAGTGTCGGTTTTCCCCTCGTTATCCGCGCCGTAACCGGTTACGGCGTTGAATAATTTCATTTTCGGAAGAACGTGATCGGCGGAGAAGTTTACCACGGCTGGAAGGTCCGTAGGCAGATTATTGTCGTCGTAAATGTTCTTGCCGGAAAGTTTTCCGTTATATTTAACGCCGCTGAGTTGCACGTGTCCCCAGTCGTCCGGCGAGCGGTTTACCGCGGCGTATTCGCCTTCAAGTACGGACGACGCGAACTGTATTCCCATATTCCGGTACATTTCCTCTACGATCAGGCAATATTTCGCGCCGGTAACGTTAAGGTTGTAAAAACTGCCTATGAACGCCATCTGATAACTCGTGTTGCGGTTGCCCTTCGTGAAGTATATGCCCGTGTGGTAATCGGTCAGCGTTACGTTGCGTATCTCCTGCCATTCGAGGTCGCCGAGGATCATTCCTACCGAGTTTACAGAAGTATAATCGGAAATATCCTTCGCTGCGGGCGCGTTGTACTTCTTACCCGCGTTCGCCCACACGGAAGGCGAAAACTCTATATCGCAGAAAGTTCCCACCTCGCTGGAGTTGGTCAGATGAACGCCTTCCCTTAGCACCGTTCCCTTGATATTTTCGAGGTAGAGTTGCTCGTGCGTGACGGACGAGAGCGTAGAGTGCTTCGTTACGGACGCGCAAATACCCTTATAAGCGTTGATAAACGTTACGTTTTTTATTGTGAACGTAGTGTGCATCTGCGTGGTTATACCGCCGGGTATCTCTATAGCGTAAGCGTAGGGCATAACGTAATCGATATATTGATCGGGATAGAAGAACGTAAGCCCGATCAATCCGGAAGATCCGTCCATACGGAAAAGGTTGTGCGCTTCGCCCGCGTCGTTATTCGTAGAGGCTACGCCCGCTTTAATCACGGTGCCGTAATCACCGCCGTACTCGTCGGGATCGACGTAATCGCCGACAAGGCTGACGAAAGGCTTTATCTCTATCCTCGAGGATACGAGGTATTCGCCCGCCGGCAGATATACCGTGCCGCCGCCAAAAGAGGCGCAGTCGTCGATCGCCTTCTGAATAGCCATTGCGGAAGGGTTTTTACCCGTGTTATCCACGGAGTAACCGTGGGCTTCGTCGCAGATTATATCGGCGATCAGAACGTCCTTGCGGGCATATTCGTTTACTATAAGTTGAGCGTTGCTTTTCATATTTTCCCCATATACGATATTTTTACCGTACCCCCACGACGAAAAAACGAGCGCCGCGAGTACCGCCGCAAAAACGACCGCTGATTTTACCTTCATTTTATTTTCTCCTTTTCATAGCGATTATACTACCCGCCATAACTATCGCGAGAATAGCGGCGGACGCAACCGAAATATAAAATTCCAAAGTGAATTTTTCCGTTATTATAATGCAGACGACGCTCAACACGAGGAGCAATATCGACATATACAGAAAATATCTCAATTTATCCATTCGGGCAACTCCTCCGTTTTGCGGCATTTCACCTTAACGCCGTTCACGTAAGCGTAATCTATCCTGCTTTTACATTTTTCGTCGGCATAGGGGCAACGATCGAAAAACACGCAGCCTTCGGGTCTGTTTTCGAGCGGGGTTATTTCCATCGACTTTATGGGTATGGGCTTTTCCCTTTTCGCAACTTCCGGATCGGGAACGGGCACGGCGGAAATAAGCGCGCGGGTATAAGGGTGTTTCGGGAAGCCTATCACCTCGTTCACGTTTCCGTACTCAACTATCTCCCCGAGGTACATAACGCATATATTTCCTTCCCTCGCTATATACCTCGCGGTGGCGAGGTCGTGCGTTATATACACGAAAGATATACCCAACTTTTCGTTTAGTTCGTTCATAAGGTTCAATATGGATAACCTCAACGAAACGTCTATCATGCTGACCGGCTCGTCGGCGACTATAAGTTTCGGTTCCAAGGATATGGCGCGCGCCATAAGTATGCGCTGTCTTTGCCCGCCTGAAAGCATATGCGGAAACTTTGACAGAAACTGTTCGGGCGGGGTAAGCCCGACCATAGCCATTATATTGTTTATTTTATCATCGACCTCGGCTACCGAATAATTCTTGTAATGGTGCCGTATCGGGGCGGAAAGCGATTGATAAATGGTACGAACAGGGTTTAACGCGGCGTAACTGTCCTGCTGGACGAACTGAACGAGTTCGCGCGTGCGCGAGAAGTCGGTAAGGCTGAACCCGTAAAGATTTTTCCCGCCGAAACGTATCTCTCCGCTCGTCGGCTTCAGAAGCCCCGTTATTATCTTGCCGACGGTGGTCTTGCCGCAACCGGACTCGCCCACCACGGCGACGATGCTGCCCTCTTTTATGTTCAGGTCAATATTTCGTAAAACGTCTATTCTTTTGTTCTGTCGGAAGATTCCGCCCTTTTTTTCAAAGGACATACCGACGTTATCAAGTTCTATTATATCCGGCATTTATCTTCCCCGTCGCTATATAAAAAGCATTTTATTTTGTGCCCGTTCTCTTTTGAAAAGGTTTCCGGCTCGATCGTTTTGCACTCTTCCCGGCAATACGGGCACCTCGGGTGGAATTTACAGCCCGAAGGCATATCGAGAAGGTTCGGCGGCTCTCCGCCGATGGGCTTCAGCAGAGAAACGTCCTTATTTATGGCGGGCGTGGAATTTATAAGCCCGCGCGTGTATGGGTGAAGTTTATCCCTGAAAACATCCTCTACCGCGCCGTATTCCATAAGCCTGCCGCCGTACATTACGCCTACGTAATCGGCATATTTGGCAACCACGGATATATCGTGCGTCAAAAGCAGCATGGCAACGCCCGTTTCCCTGTTTATTTTCCGCAATAATCTGAAAATAAAATCCTGCGTGATAACGTCGAGCGCGGTGGTCGGCTCGTCGAGGATTATCAGCGACGGATCGAGCAGGAGCGAAAAGGCTATCATAACGCGCTGTTTCATTCCGCCGGAAAGTTCGTGCGGGTACGCCGCCATCACCCTGTCCGCGTCGAGATTGACGAAATCGAGAAGGTACCGCACCCTCTTTTCCGCCGCCTCTTTGGTTATCTTTACGCGGCTATCCTTCGGTTTATAGTTTTCGTGAACGAGCATCGTTTCGTAAAACTGGTTGAATATCGTCACCACGGGGTTCAATGCGCTCTGCGCCCCCTGAAAGACCATGGAGATCTTTTCCCAACGGAAGGCGTTGAGCGAATTTTCGTCGAGGCTTTCCACGCGTATTTCCCTTTCTCCGTCTTTGAAGGTAACGCTTCCGGAAACTATCTGCCCCGGCGACGAAATACAGTTGAGGAGCGACGACGCGATAGTCGTCTTGCCCGAACCGGATTCCCCCACGAGGGCGGTTATTTTACCCGCCGCTATATCGAAATCGACGTTATCCACCGCCCTGAGAGAATATTTTTTGAGTTTATAATCTATTACGATATTTCTTATCTCTACGATATTCATTGTCAGTTATTCCTGAGTCTCGGGTTGAGAACTACGTCCAGCCCGTTCGCGAGAAGTATCACGCCCGTCTGGAATACCACGATGAAAAGTATCGGGGAAAGCCAGAACAAAAGCGCGTCCGGATTCATTATATAAATCTGCGAGGAATTAAGCACGGCACCCCAGTTGGTGTGGTCGTAAGCGACTACGCCGAGCATCATTATACCGACGGACGCCGTTATCGCGCTGCGCATTATCATTATGAAGTTCACCACAACGTAGGACGCGATATTCGGGAAAAGTTCGCTGAAAATTATGTGCGCTTTGGAAAGATTCATCACCTTGCATATCTGTATGAAATCCCTCTCCTTTACCGATACTATCTGGCTTCTTATCGCGCGGCACAGCCCCGCCCACGAGAACACCGACAGCAAAAGAGAAAACAGCACGGTATCGGTTATGGTGGTCACCTGCGCCAGAACGAGCATTATCGGGAAGGTGGGCACCGTCATAAAAAGGTTGGTCACAAGCATTATAAGTTTATCCGCCAAACCGCCCAGAAGCCCGGATACCATTCCGAGGACTACGCCTATCGTGACCGTGAAAAGCCCCGTTAAAAACGCTATGGAAAGTACCGAACGGCTGCCCGCTATCAGCCTGCGCATAAGATCCCTGCCGAGTTCGTCCGTTCCGAGAAGATGCTCGCCCGAAGGCTTTGCGAGGATATTATACGGATCGGGAGTG
>JAFTDZ010000126.1 GCA_017453885.1 Clostridia bacterium | reverse complement strand
CGTCGGTGGTTATTCTGAACTCGTCCATATACCATTCTTCAGCGTCGCAGAAAAGCAGCATATTGAAGGAAGTTACCTTCGTGGCGCCGTTGCTGCTGCCGGAGAAAGCGTAATCAGATCCGTCCGTCCACACTCTCCTGCCGGTCACTGCGCCGTCCTCCACTCCCATAATAAGTGAATAGGTGTACTTTTTCCATTCGCTCGTCAGGTATGCGTCGGCGTCCGTCGGGGCGCTGAATTTCACGGTGGTGGTGCCTTCAGCATCGTCGTAAATATAGAAGAAACCTTCTATTCCGCTCGCGGCGGAAGATTTAGCGTAAAGAGAGAAGGTATAAGTATTGCCTTCCTGAATAAGTTCACCGTTGCCGACGGCGAAAGTCCTCTGTATCCTGTTTTGTGTTTCACCCGCTTTAAGCGTTGATTTAAGGGACTTTTCACCGATATATGCATCTGACGAGATTTCGTGCGTACTGAATCCGTTATTGAACCAACCCGCCGAAGAATCGTCCTCGAAGGAACTTTCCGTAACTATTCTGTGTCCTTCGGGAACGGGATCGGGCGTGACCGGTGCGACGGGTGTTTCGGGTTCGTCGGTACTGACGATAAAGTCGTCCATATACCATACTTGCGCGTTGCAGAAAAGGACCATATTGAACGAAGTGACCTTCGTGGCACCGTTATTAGTACCCGTACCGTAAGAATAGTTCACGCTGTCCGTCCATATTCTCCCCGCTTTTACCGCGCCGTCGACCACTTCCATCGTGATGGCAAAAGAATACTTCTTCCATTCTTCCGTCAGTTTTGCGGCGGCAGTAGTAGTGGCGCTGAATTTAAGGCTCGTGGTGCCACCCTTGTCGTCGTAAACGTAAAACCAACCTTCTATTGCCGAATCTACGGAAGATTTAGCGTAAAAAGTAAATACGTAATGATAGCCTTCCTTAAAAGTTTCACCTTCGCCGACAGCGAATTGACGCTGTATCCTGTTCTGCGTCTTACCGTCGATAAGCGTTGATTTAAGGGACTTTTCGCCCGCATAGGCTTCGGACGAGATCTCAAACGTACAGTTGTTGTTATTGCCCCAACCGGCGGTGGAATCGTCCTCGAAATCATATGTCGAAACCGTTCTGTACTCCTCGGCTTTTACTGGCGTGAACCTCGCTGTGCCGAGAGCGATGCACGCGGTGCAAAGGCACGCGAGAATTGCAATTATAAAATTGCGTTTGCTGTTTTTCATCATTTTTTATCTCCTTTTTAATTTTTTTAACGACGTTACGGATACCGCCGATAATATCATAATTATAAGCATTGCGCTTTCCGCTCCGGAAATTCCGCCCTTGCACCCTCCGCTCTTTGCCGAGGAAGCCTGCCCGTCGGAGCCGACGGCGGAAAGACGGTCGTATTCTTCCCTCGCCTCTTTGAGAAGGTTCGCTCCGGTCACCATAAACTTATACCTTTCGGGAACGGCGTTATACCTGGCTTCCGCGCTCTCTATAGCCGCCTTGCTGTCCGCGGTGACTTTGCCTATCTCTCCTATCTCCTTATCGAGTTGTTTGATCTCCTCTATCTGTTTGAACGAAACCTTATCGTCGCCATAGCAGGTTGAGGACGCATCGTGCGCGGACATAAGGCGAAGCGAGAAGGATCCGTCGTCTATCCAGCAGGAAATACTTAAATACGTTTTGGTCGTATCGGTGAGCGTGAAGGAACCGTCGAAGAAAGATTTGTCGATAAGTCCCTTCTTTCCCGCAATTTCTATAACGAAGTCGCCGCTTTCGGCCTTCTCGAACTTTATATCCCATTCCCTGTTTTTAAGGTTTTCATAGCGCAGCGCGGGATCGGATATTATCTGTTTGAAGCCGGGGTGACCTTCGAGCCTTCCGGTGGAAGTATCGAGGAAAAGAAGAATGGAAGTTTTCTGCGGTTCCGTGTAGATTGGGTGTTCGGTGCCGCCGAGGAGAATGCCTATCGCGGGGTAATATTTCGCGCCCATTTCGGGGCTCTTTTCAAGGCTGTCGAACTTGAGGTGCAACCCGTCGAGATCGAAGCGTTTAAGCCCCATTCTCACGTTTGGCATAGCGTGGCTGTAGTTTATCATAATGCCCTTTTCGGTATTGGAATACTGCATTTCGCCCGTGCCCGCCCAGTAATTCTGGCCGACTACCGTCCTTCCCGTTCTCGCTATGTTGAAGTACTGCTCGAAGGTTATGAACAGTTTATCGTAATCGTTTATAGCGGATAGGAGAACGCCATGATTATTTACGAGTTTCTTCGCGTCGTACGAAAGGGCTTCGTAAGCGGCCCTCGCGTTTGTGATCGCGCCGCCCGATTCTTCGGTCACCGTGCCTATCGCGTCGATAAGTCCCGTTACGCGCGCCGCATTGCGTTCGTCCTCGTCTGGCGTTTCAACGTATATCTTAGTGAGAGGTTTGCTCTCGTTGCCGTAACTGTCTACCGCGGTGACGGTAACGGAATAAGGTTTGGATGCCTTATACCCGTCTATTTTAACGGTCTTACTCAACGGCATAT
>JAFTDZ010000125.1 GCA_017453885.1 Clostridia bacterium | reverse complement strand
TTTACGGTAACGGGTGACGCTCTGGTTTTAGAATTTAACAATAATCAAAAATTTCGTATAACCGTTAAAGAGGTTTAATATTAAAAAAATGAAAGCCGGCAAAAATTTGTCGGCAAAGAAGTAAGGCGATACAGGCGGATCGTTTCGGTGAGAACGGATCCGCCTCGTATGGATAGCGGGCGAGGTTCGGGTACGGTCAATACCTTTCGGCGTGGGAGTTTGCGGAGATTTTTTTGAAAAGGTATTCGTTTATTTCCTCGCTCACGCGGCGGCGGGCGGAAAATTTGCTCCACACCGCCTCTACGTTTACGTGGCAGGGTTTTACTATCGGGCCTTCTTTTATGGTTTCGGTTTTTTGAATCGTTTTCATGATTTTTTCCTCTCTTTTTTTATTTACGCCTTAATTATAACGCATAATAGTTGACATATGGGTGTCAGTTATTATATAATAATTAAAAAAATTTTTTTCAGGTAGTTATGAAGTTTGAGATTTTGATAGACATAATATTCGCTTTGCTTGCGCGGCGGCGCGTCACCGCTGCCGAAATTGCCGACAAACACGGTATAAGCCGCCGCTCGGTTTACAGATATATTGACGAGATCTCCCGCATTGTTCCGCTTTACGCCGTACACGGGCCGAACGGCGGTTACGCCATAGAGGACAGTTTCCGTCTGCCCGCCACCTTTTTTACCGAGGGAGAATATTCGGTAACGATGCAGGCGCTCGAGGCGTTCGGAAAGGAGTTTCCGGAAAAGGCGTCGTCCGCGCTCGACAAGTTGAAGGCGGGCAGTAAGCACGCGCGGGAGATAAACCTTGCCACTTCCTCTTTAATGATTGACAGCGGGCCGTGGGGAGTTACGGAGAATTATAACGTAAAATTGCGCGTTCTGGAAGAATGCGTCGAATCCCTTTCTCCCGTCAGAATAAAATACCGCGACGGGAACGGCGAGGCGAGCGAGAGGGTTATAGAGCCGCACGTCATCGTTCTCAAACAGGGTATATGGTACATATATGCGTTTTGCCGCCTGCGTTGTGAATTCAGATTGTTCAAAGTGGGCAGAATAGAGATGGAGATAGTTCAGGAAGGGACGTTCGAGAGGAAACCGACGGACGGGCTTGCCGCCGCGCTCTCCTACGACGCCGCGGATAACCGTGAGGAAGTTGTTATCGAAGCGGACGAGACAGTCGCTTCCGAAATAGAGGAGTGGCTGGGCGTGGATTGCGTAACAAGGGAAAACGGAAAGATAATCGCCCGCGCCATGCTCCCCGTGAACGGCGGGCTGACTTCCAAACTGCTCGGCTACGGCGGAAAAATAAAGGTGCTTGCCCCTGCGAAACTGAAGAACGCGATACTCGCCGCGGCGGCGAATATAACCGAAATATATCGCGATAATATGCGATAAAGGCGACTTTTTGCATTCGGCATATACTTGGGTGGCACGGCATATAATACCAAAGAGGTGTTATATGAGTTTGCTTGAGACCATCGCCGGAATATGCAGAACGGAAATTTCGCCCGACGAATACCGCCTGACCGCTTTCGGCGGCAGGTGCGTTTACGCGGAAGGCGTTAAGTGCGTAAAGAGTTTTTCCCGCACGGAAATAATTTTAGGATTGAAAAAGTCCTGCCTTAAAATAACGGGCGAGGGATTGCGGATAGAACAATTCTGCGGCGGCGACGCCGTGATAAAGGGGAGCGTGAAACGGCTTGAAACGATATAGCGCGGAGCGCGCCCTGACTGCGGAATTTTTCGTAAAGGGAAAAAACCTCGCCCCGTTCGTAAACCGCATATCGCGCGCGGGCGTTAAAATTCTCGGCGTAAAACCGCTTGACGAGGGGTTTATTCTTTCAATACCTTCGTCCGACCGCAAAAAACTTTTTGCAATTTGCGGCGATATGTGTTATAATATAATATCGGACGAGAAAAATTTGCCGAAAAATTACAGGAAAGGCAGAACTTCGGTCATAGTAAAACGGGAAAGGGGTTACCTTCGCCCGCTCGCGCGGCTTGTAAAACGTGCGGGGCTTATGATCGGCGCGGCCGCTTTCTTTATAGGCGCGGCTATTTTCGACGGAAGGCTTATCGGCTATTCCCTCGGCAACGTTCCCGCTGAGAGCAGGAACGCCGTGAAGCGCACGCTTGAGGAAAACGGAGCCACGCCCCTTGCTCGGTTTGCCGCCCTCGATACGGACGCGCTCGCCGCCGCGGTGGTGAGGGAAAACGCCGACATAGGTTTCGCCACGGTGTATAAAAGGGGTAGTTTCCTCATTGTGGAAACTCTCGCCGCCACCGTTCCGAAACACGCCGAAAGCAAGGATATAGTGAGCGATGAAAGCGGAGTGATAGAAAAAATAGTCGTTCTGCGTGGTACGCCGCTCGTTTTTGAAGGGGATGCCGTAAAAGAAGGGCAACCGCTCGTCGGGGCGTATTTCACGGCGGGGGAAAAGGTCATTAAAACTACGCCCGTGGCGGAAATATATATCAGGGCGGACTTTGTTTTCGTGTTCAACGCGTCGGGATGCGGGGAGAATTACGAGTCGGCGGCGGTTGCCGTCGCAAAAGAAAAGTGCCCTGAATCGCGTATTATCGGGCAAAAAACGGAAATTAAAAACACGGGCGGCGGGTATTCGATAACCGTTACGCTCACGTATATAAAAAAACTCGGAGGATAAATTTGGCTAAAACTACGGCTACGGTTTCCTGCAAAACTGCGGACAGGCTATCCCGCCTGCTCGGCATTTACGACGAAAATCTGAACATCATAACGAAAGAACTCGGCGTTTCGGCGTACACCGAAAACGCGGATATAAAGTTTACGGGGGAAGAGGCGGACGTCGGCATCGCCGTTAAGGTCACGGAAAAGTTGCTGGACATAATCGCGTCCGGCGAAAGCCTGGATAAAACGCGCGTGGTGTATTGCATAGAGATGGCGCGCGACGGCAGCGTTGACGGCATAGAGAAGATAATGAGCGGCGTTATTGCCGTAACTTCCCGCGGGAAGCAGATAAAGTGCAAGACGGTAGGCCAGAAGAAATACGTAGAGGCGATAAAGAAAAACACCGTGGTGTTCGGCGTGGGGCCGGCAGGAACGGGCAAAACTTACCTCGCCGTGGCTCTGGCGGTCGCGTCGTTCAAGGCGCACGAGGTTGAAAAGATAATTCTCACCCGCCCCGCCGTGGAAGCGGGAGAAAAACTCGGCTTTCTGCCCGGGGATCTTCAGACGAAGGTCGATCCGTATCTTCGCCCCCTTTACGACGCCCTGCAGGAAATGTTCGGGCTGGAAACTTACCTTAAACTTATCGAAAAGGGAGCGATAGAAATAGCCCCGCTCGCGTATATGCGAGGGAGAACGCTTTCCAACTCCTTCATAATTCTGGACGAGGCGCAGAACACCACCAAGGAGCAGATGAAGATGTTCCTCACCCGAATGGGAGAGGGAAGCAAGATGGTGATAACGGGCGACGTTACGCAGATAGACCTGCCCGACGGAAAGAAAAGCGGCCTGAAACACGCAATATCGATACTTAAAAATATCGAGGGAGTGGAAACGGTAATGCTCACGCATAAGGACGTGGTGCGCCACGCACTCGTTATGGAAATAATAAAAGCCTACGACAAGGCGGCTAAGGCAGAGGAAGCGAAAGCTCCCCGCTCCGCCGCCGCGAGAAGAAAAGACTGATCTGCCCGCAAAGATAAATTCCGAGGATTCGGAGGAACGCTTATGTACGTACAAACAAAAAAAGTTGCCCCGTGGGGCACGAAAGATTACGTTAAAACGATTTTGTTTTTCCTTATAAATTATATTATACTCGGCGCGCTTTCCGCTTTGGCCGTGTTCTTCAACGTGCGCGATAAAGCGGGGAACGCTACCTTTCCGGAGAGCCTTACGCTGTTTAAGGAATATTTTACGGTAACCGAAACGCGAAGCAACTTCATTTACCTTATGATAGCCCTCGCGCTGATATTGTTCGTTATATATATGTATTACTATTACGAACGGCGGGATTTTCTGAAGATGGGCAAAAACATCGCGATGATGTTTTCCATTCTTATCGTTTCCCTCGTGATATCTTACGCGATAGGCAGCATCGGTCACGTTTACGCCAGGCCGATAGCGTTATGCGCCTTGCTTTCGCTGCTTCTTATAGACAGGGCGTCCGCAATATTTATGAACGTCGCCATGTGTATGATAATGTTCCTTGCGGACACTTATACGGGCGCGCAATACTCGGCGGGTTTCTCCGCCCTCGTGATAGGTTTCAGCGCGGGGCTCGTGGCGATATACCTCGTCAGCGGAGTAAATTCGAGGCTGAAAGTTTTGCTTATGGGGCTCGTGGTTTCCGTTCCGATAATCGTAAGTATATTCGTTCTCGAGGGGGCGGACTTCGACCATATACCGTTTATGATACTCAACGGCGTAAGCGCGGGTATGTTCTCCGTTTCGTTCGAACTTATCCTCGTGCCGATATTCGAAAGGATATTCAATCAGATAACATCCTACCGCCTTAGCGAGATAACCGACCATAAGTTCCGCCTTATGCGCAAACTGATAAGCGAGGCGCCGGGAACTTTCAACCACTGTCTGGTCGTTTCAAACCTCGCAGAAGCCTGCGCGAGCGCGATAGGCGAGGATTCGCAGGTCGCGCGTGCCGCGGCTTACTATCACGATTTCGGCAAACTTTCAAATCCCGCGTTCTATTCCGAAAATCAAATGGGTTCCAACCCGCACGACAATATCACGCCGGAACTTTCCGCCGAAATAATCATGCGCCACACCGAGGACGGCGCCGCCCTTCTCAAAAAATACCATATGCCGCAGATACTTATCGACGTTGCGCTTCAACACCACGGCACCCTGCCTATAAGATATTTTTACGTGAAGGCGAGCAAGATGACCGACGGCGAACTCGATATTAAAAACTTTTCTTATCCCGGCCCGAAACCGCAGACGAAAATTGCCGCCATCATTATGATAGCGGACGGCTGCGAGGCGAAAGCGAGAACCATTAAGGACAGAACGCACGCCAACGTGGATAAGGCGGTCAAGGAAATAATAGAGGAGAGAATGGACCTCGAACAGTTCACCGATTGCGACATAACGCTGAAAGAACTCGACATAATCCGCGCCACGCTCGTCAACGCGCTCGTCGGCGTTTATCACGACAGGGTTGCTTACCCGAAACTCAAACTCGTAAAAAGAAAAGACTGAAGATAAAGGTAACTTATGAAGAAAAAGACGCTCACGGTATTCTGTGAGAAAGAAAAGTATCTCGACCTCAAAAAATTGTCCGAAGCCGTGTATAATGCACTCGGGCAGGAAGACAATCTTTCCGCCGAACTCGAATTCGTTTCGGAAGAGGAGATAGCGGATCTCAACAAGCGCCTGCGCAAGGTTGACGGCGTGACCGACGTTTTATCTTTCCCATCGCTCGAAGGCGTCCGCGGAAGGGTGATATACAGGAAGGATTTTCCCTTCGACGTTGAAGATAAAGCCGTGTTCATAGGTTCTGTCGCCGTGTGCGTAAAACGCGCCGAGCAGCAGGCTGAGGAATACGGGCACAGTTTAGAGAGGGAATTTACCTACCTTGTTTGCCACGGGCTTTTGCACCTTTTCGGCTACGACCATATGACCGACGACGACAAGAGGGAGATGCGCGCCCTCGAAGAAAAAATAATGACCGAAATAGACGTTTTGAGGGAATGAAATGAAGTGCGGAACGGTTGCCGTTATAGGCAGGGCAAACGCCGGTAAATCAACGCTTATCAACGTTCTCGTGGGGGAGAAGATAGCCATAGTTTCCCCTAAACCGCAGACCACGCGGGAGAGGATACTCGGCATTCTCACCGAGCCGTCGTATCAGATAGTTTTCGAGGATACGCCCGGCATATATAAGGCGAAGAACCGCCTGAACGATTTTATGCAGAGGCAGACGAGCGAAACCGCCAAGGACGTTGACCTGATTCTGTTCGTTACAGACGGGCACGAGGGAATTAAGGAAGAGGACCTCTCTACCCTGAAAAGGTTTGAAAAAGGGGACATTCCCGTTCTGGTGGCGTTTACCAAAACGGATATTATGCCTGCGGAAAAGATTCCGGAAGAACTTATCAAATTTTCCGATCTCGACGTGAAAGGGGTCATTCCCGTGTCCGCAAGGAAGGGCAGGAACGTAAAGAAACTGCTCGCCGCCATTCTCGACCTGTTGCCCGAGGGGGATTATATTTTTCCGGAAGACGTCGTTTCCGATAAGTCCGAAAAATTTATGCTCCGCGAGATAATGCGTGAAAAACTTCTGCTCAAATTCGACAAGGAGATACCGCACGGCGTGGCGGTAGTGCTAAACGAATATTCTATCCGCCCGAGCGGCACGGCGGAAGTCAACCTCGATATAGTTTGCGAAAAACCCAACCACAAGGCGATAATCATCGGCAAACAGGGGCAGGCGCTAAAAGAGGTGAGCAGTTTCGCGCGGGAAGGAATGGAAAAATTTTTGGGCAGAAAAGTTTTCCTTACGGTGTACGTTAAGGTCAAGGAGAATTGGAGAGATAACCCGCAACTGCTCGGCGAATACGGTTATAAGGAAGAAGATTAAAATATGAAAAACAGCGAAAAACGTGAGATAAAGGGCGTTTTATTCGATATGGACGGGGTTCTGGTCGATAGCGAACCGGCAATAACCCGCGCCGCCATAGAGGTGCTTGCAAGCGATTACGGCATCGCCGCTAAGAAAGAAGATTTTCTGGAATTTACCGGCATGGGCGAAAACAGATTCATAGGCGGCGTAGTGGAAAAACACGGCGGCGTTTACACGACGGATATGAAGGAACGCGCCTACGAGCGTTACGGGGAGATAGCGGGCGAGTGCGTCACCGTTTACGGCGGCGTTAAGGAGATGCTTAAAACCCTTTCCGAAAGCGGTTATAAAATGTGTATATGTTCCTCGGCGGACCTCGTAAAGGTGCGTATAAATATGAATATATGCGGCGCGTCGAAATATATTTCCGACGTTATAAGCGGCAGCGAAATGAAGCGGACGAAACCATTCCCGGATATTTATCTGAGCGGGGCCGACAGGATAGGTTTGCCGCCCGAAAACTGCGTTGTGGTAGAGGACGCCGTTTCCGGCGTAAAGGCGGGCAAGGCGGCGGGTTGCCGCGTGGTCGCTGTCACCACCTCGTTTCCGAAGGAGGAACTTCTCGCGGCAGGCGCTGACGCGGTTACGGACAGAATATCCGCCCTTCCGGAAATAATTAAAACTCTGCAGTAAACGATTTTTTTCAGAAAGCCCCGTAAAACGCGTGTTTCTAAAATATTTAGTAGTTTTTTCTGCCAACCAAATAGTCTAAATCGACATCAAAATAATCTGCAAGTAGCCATAAAGAAGTTATATTCGGCTCTTTTTTATTAAGAACCCAAGAACTTACGGTGTTTTGCTTTACACCTATTTTGTTCGCTAATTCCGTCTGATTGATTTTTTCTATTTCCATTAACTCTTTAATTCTTTTCCCTACGATTATTTCCATTTTTCCACTTTTTTTATATCTTTTTTATTTGACATTATAGCACCATAGTGATATAATAAACGAAAACAGCACTATGGTGCTAATTTTGAAGTATTATTTAAGAAGATTTTATTTAGTGTGAATACTAAATCAAGAAGTAACACATTGGCAAATCTAGGATAATAAGACCTGCAAATAAAAGTCAAGCGAAAAAACGAAGAAAATTGAAATAAAATTTTCGACGAAGAAAGGTACAACAAAAACAGTCTCCGCAAAAAGCGCAGACGAAAAGGGTATTAAAGCAATTAGGCGACAGCGTTAAGAG
>JAFTDZ010000124.1 GCA_017453885.1 Clostridia bacterium | reverse complement strand
TGCATTCAGAATGACAGTTCGGCCGCCCTTGGTTAAGGGGGGCTCCGCCGTAGGAGGTGGGGGATGGTTTTTATAAATAACAGCCCTTCCACCGCAAGCGGTCCCCCTCCCCTTGCACAGGGGCGGCAATATGCCGCATTGCAAACAGGGCTCCCGCGGAGAATTTGAAAAATTATCCGCGGGAAAGAGGAGAAACCGATTTGAACGCAGGAAGGCGAAAACCTGCAACCTTCCGCGTTCGTTATCGCGTTTCGACGAGCTTCGCTTGGTCGAGATGACGTAAATAAAAAGAATCTCCGCTAAAACGCAGAAAATATTCATAAACAAAAACCCGTTACGCAAAAGAGTCGCGTTTCGTCAAAAAACGAAACGCGACTCCGCAATTATCGGAATATATTACTTGGTTGCGAGAACTTTTTTGAGTTTTGCAAACCTCGGAAGCCCGTCAACGAGCGGAGCCTTCGCGTCGCCCTGAATAAGCGGGAGAGCGTAATCCACAAAGTCCTGCGTAAGGCCGGTGCCGTCGGCAGTGATCCATTCCTTCGGAACCTGCTTTTCGGTATTGGCGGCGAGTTCGAGAGGGAGAAGTTTATATTCTATCTCGTAAGCCTTGCCTTCCTTGCGGACGTAGCAAACCATCTTGTCGGTTTCGCCTGCGACAGCCGCTTTGACAGCCTCTCTGCCTGCGCGGAAAGTTTCTTCTATATCCGTTTTGGAAGCGAGGTGCGCGGCGCATCTCTGCATAAGGCTGAACTCTATCCCGCGGACTTTAAGCCCCGTTTTCTCCTTTACGACCGAAGCGAGAACGTTGCACACTCCGCCGAGTTGCGCGTGGCCGAAAAGATCGGTAGCGGAAGCCTTGAATTCACCCACGTACTTTCCGTCGGCAAATTTTATGCCTTCGGAAACCACGGCAATACATTTATTGTTGTTCTTTGCGCAAACGTCCTTAACGTCGGCAACGAACTTGTCCATATCGAACGGAACTTCGGGCAGATAAATAAGGTCGGCGCCGAGCCCCTTGTAGTTTGCGAGAGCGGCGGAAGCGGTAAGCCAACCGGCGTTTCTGCCCATTACCTCGATTATGCAAACCATACCGGTGTCATAAACCTTCGCGTCGAGGTTGACTTCCATAACGGTCGTCGCAACGTATTTCGCGGCGCTGCCGTAACCGGGGCAGTGGTCGGTACCGTAAAGGTCGTTGTCTATCGTCTTGGGAACGCCTATAACGTTGCAATCCCAGCCGGAAGTAGCCATGTATTTGGAAATTTTGTTGCAGGTATCCATACTGTCGTTACCGCCGTTATAGAAGAAGTAACGTATGTCGTACTTTTTGAAAACTTCAAGCAATCTCTTATAATCGGTATCGTCAACGGAAGCGTCCTTGAGTTTGTAGCGAACGGAACCGAGCGCGGACGACGGAGTGTACTTGAGAAGTTCGAGTTCTTCCTTGTCCTCTTTGCCGATATCGTAGAAATTCTCCGTGAGAATACCCTTGATACCGTGCGCGGCGCCGTAAACCGCGGTAATGTTCTTCTGCGCGAGGGCTTCGGTGAAAACGCCCGCGGCGCTTGCGTTGATAACGGACGTAGGCCCGCCTGACTGCGCGAATATGCACGCGCCTTTCAGATTCTTCATAATTTTATATCTCCTGTGATAAATTTTTCTTATTACAAGCAAAGGAATCCCCTTCACCCTTCATTCTTCGCTTTTCATTCTGCATTTTGCCGTAAGGCAACCGCCGTTACAGCGAAAGTATATGCGCTATCGAATACAATTCCTCGTCAAAACGCTTAGGCATCGCGAGGGCGACGGAGATCGGATCCGCCGTTATCTCATTGTGGCGTATGCCTATAAGCGAAGATTCCGCTTCCGAGCACAGCAAATCGACCGCCTTCACCGCCATGCGCGCGGCGAGCACGCGATCGAACTGGGTGGGCGAACCGCCCCGTTGAATATGGCCGAGCGTAGTCGTCTTTACGCTAACGCCCGTTTTTTCCTTGATTTGGGCGACTATTTCGTCCTTATTCCCCGCGCCTTCCGCAAGGATTATCATATTGGAAGTTTTCCCGCGCTTCTGGCTGGACTTAATATCCCTGCATATCCCGTCGAGATCGTACGGAACTTCCGGAATGATAACGTATTCGGCTCCGCCGGCTATCCCCGCGTACAGGGCTATATCTCCGCAGCCTCTGCCCATCACTTCGAGCATACTCACGCGGTCGTGCGAACCCATCGTGTCGCGCAGGTTGTTTATCGCGCTCACGGCGGTGTTCACGGCGGTATCGAACCCGAGGGTGTAATCGGTATAGTTAAGGTCGTTGTCTATGGTGCCGGGTATGCCCGCCACCTTCACGTCGAACTCGCTCGCAAGAGCGTTCGCCCCGCGGAAGGAACCGTCTCCCCCTATCACCACAAGGCCGGTAATGCCGTAGGCGGAAAGCGTTTCGTAGGCGGATCTTCTCCCCTCTTCCGTAATAAATTCGGGGCAGCGCGAAGTTTTCAGCATCGTGCCGCCGCGGTTGATTATATCCGAAACCGAACGGGAATTGAAGCGGCTGATATCGCCGTTTATAAGCCCGGTATAACCGCGTTCCACACCGTAAACGTCAAGCCCTTTATATAATGCGTAACGAACCACCGCGCGAAGGGCGGCGTTCATTCCGGGGGCGTCACCCCCGCTCGTCAAAACCGCAATTTTTTTCATCTGCCAACTCCTGAATACGCCCGCGCTATTCCGCGCGCGACGAGGCGAAAAGCCGCAAAGCCTTTCTTCGCCTAATACATTATATCAAACTTATTTTCAAATTCCAAACGCTTTTCAGGAATTTTTTATAATTTTATAAATTTGCCTTGCTTTACGCCGGAAACGCCCCAAACCGGTTACCCGACAGCCGCGTTAAACAGGGCTCCCAAAAAGTTTTCGGGAAAGAGGAGCAATCGGCTTTAACGCAGACAGGTGAACACTTGCAACCTTTCGCGTTATATGCCGCATTGCAAACAGGGCTCCCGCGGAGATTTTGAAAAAATATCCGTGGGAAAGAGGCGAAACCGATTTGAACGCAGGAAGGCGAAAACCTGCAACCTTCCGCGTTCGTAATCGCGTTTCGACGAGCTTCGCTTGGTCGAGATGACGGAATGAAGAGTGAAGAGTGAAGAATGAAAAATGAAGAATGAAAGGGTTTCCGAAAAGTTTCCGCCGCATTGCGACGACGTCATTCTGAACAGGCTTGCCTGTGAAGAATCTCTATTCTTCTTGTTTGTCGTTTTTTTTAACAAAAAAAATCTCCCTTAAAGCACAGAGATTCTTCATTCCGCTTCGCTGCATTCAGAATGACAGTTCGGCCGC
>JAFTDZ010000123.1 GCA_017453885.1 Clostridia bacterium | reverse complement strand
TGACTGGCAGGTCAATTCTTATTATACACAAACGGAGTTTTTATTTCAACCTCATCGGCATAGCCTTTTTTGAACCCCCGGACTATCCGGGGTGGGTCTGAATACAAGAAAAAAGCCTGTAAAATCAGGCTTTTTCGATATTAACGGCAAATAAAATCATATTCCCGCGTTTCTGTTAAACTTTATTATCCGTAAAAGCAATTTTTAATACCGTTGATCGACTTTCGTAACGTAAGTCTCGCCGTAAAAATGCTCTTCCTGACGGAAACGGGTATCGAAATATACCTTTGCGTCCTGTTTGAATGCCGCTATTTCTTTTTTAACGTCTTCATCATCGGGATTCAGTTCAAGGTCGGTTTCGAGGAGTTTAATGAATTTTTTGCACACGTTTGCGAATTTTACCTTGTTTTGCTGGAAAAGCGCGGTGCGGGCGTCCACCGCGGCGAGTGCTTCGGTAAAGTGGAGATATTGCCCCATATTAGCGCGATACATAACGGTCACGTCGCTCAACGCCTCGGTGAGATCTTCCTTGCGCGCTTCGTTTACTTCAAGCGCATTTTTATATAATTCTATCACTTTCAGGAATTTTGCCGACGATTGTTTGAACAGCAGTGCGGCATTTTCCAAAGCCCACGGGTGATATTGCTGGTCGTGCGTCAAAAAGAAACCGCAACGGCGGTCGCTCTCCCACGCGGGCGTATCGGCGTGAACGCAGGAAACCTTCGGAAAATTATAATCGTGCTTCGCCTTGAAACAAGCGATGTTGGAATATGCGTAAGTGAAAGAATAAGGCAAAAGATCCATCGCCTTTTCACACTCCTTCCACGCCTCGATAAGATACGGCGCGGCTTTGCTCCCGTAATACGCGGCAGTCCTTTCGAGAAGGGTTTGAAGGGTGGCGTCGGGATCTTTGAAAAACTCCTTCAAAAACAGAGTGTTCGCTCCTATCCGGCTGAAAACTATGCCGAAATGTTCCTTTATACCCTTGAGTGTGGGAAGTTTATCGAGAACGGATATTTGCCTGTAAACGAGCGTAGGGCAAGGGAACCTCTGCAACTCTACGGTGCCGACACCGCTGCCCGTAGCCTGTATCTCGCCGATTATCGGTATGTTCTTCTCGGCTGCCTTGTCGCCTATGGTCTTTATCCAGGTGTTGTCGAAATTATGAAAATAACTTTCCAAACCGCTGGTGTTGAGCATCAGTCCGAGGTTCTTCCGGTCGATATTATCGAGCGTGGCGAGTATCTGCCCGAGGGAAAGTTCCCACGGCTGCCACCATACCGTTATATCGTCCGCCACAGCCTTTACCGCATCCAACACTTTAGTCAAGAAAACGGACAATCTTTCCGCAAGGGGAACGCCGGCGCAGAGCGGGCAACCGCCGAATTCGCTACAGAGCCACGCGTGCTGGTCGTAAGTGTATATCATAACGTCTTTGACTGTCGGAAACCTGCGGAAAAAACCCGCGACTTTTTCACATTCTTCCGCTATGATGTTTTCATCGGAAATACAGGCGGGCGTTATATAGGGCGTAATGTTAGCCTCGTGCCCGAGTATCTTTATCCGCGGCATACCGAAGTGCGGCAAACCCTTCATGCCGTGTTTGCAGAGGACGGCTTCCCTGCGCTTCAACTCCTTTTCGGCATCCCCCTCGACGTGTTCGAAATTCAGCACCTCGTTCTTGGGGCGGTTGTCCCACGCGATATTCATCTGAACGGTGTTGAAGCCGATGTCCTTAAGGATCTCCATCTGCTCGTCAGACCATTCTATCTCGGGAATTATGGGGTTTCCGACCATACCTATCTTATAAATAACGTCTTTCATATCTTTCTCCTTATATCACTCGTTTTTTAAGCCCAAAGCGAACTTCGGGAAATCGAGCAACTTGCCGCGCTCGGTGAAAATTACGCTGTACGTCGCGTCCTGCGAGGTAGTTCTCGTGAGCCTGTAAACAAACTCGTTAGAACCCTTTTCAAGGGTTATTTCGGCAAAGCGTTTTTCGGGATAGTACATACCTACCTCGTCGTTTTTTACGATCAGTTCGCCGTTCAGATATATCTCCATACCATCGTCGCAACCGACCATTATACGAAGTTTGCGCTCCTCTCGGGAGAAGATCTTTCTCTTGACGTAAACCACGCACGGGCAGAGGCAATCGGTGAAGTCGCTCATGCGGAAAACATCGGTAAACAGGTTTTTGGAACCGACGCTCTCGAATTTATTCACATCAATAAAACGCGTATTATAATCGGCGACGAAAGATAGGTGATATTTCCTTATGTTCTCGTCTTTATTCCCTTCCGCGCCGTCGAAAAAATCGTAGTAGCGCGAATATTTTTTTACGTCTATATTATACGGCAGGGTGAGGAAAGGTCTGCTCACGCGGTAAGTTACGGGCGTTGCAAAGCCGAAGGAAAATTTTTCCTTACCTATTCTCACCGAAAATTCGGAAACGTCGTTTACAAAAGGCGACTGTTCCATCGAGCAAACAAGGCTTATTAAAGTATCTTTCCCAACCGTTTTTATCTCTTTTATTATACAATTATAACCTTTCGGCGGAATAATCTCAACTTCTTTTTCGCTGAACGGCGGTAAATCCCGCGCGAGAAATTCCACCGTTTGACTTTCTCCCGGCGCGAGCGCGGGCGAATATACCACGGGGCGGAAATACGGAACTTTTTCGGGTGTGAAGTCGAATTTTTCCGCGCCTTCCATCGCGTTGCCGTGTTTTTCGGAAAAGTACGCGCCGTACCTTGCTATGTCGTAAGAAAACGCCTTTATGGAACCGCCGTAGTCATAGCACTTCGCCATGGTAACGAGAGGAACGTCGCCCCTTCCGAGCGTTTTAAGCAGGGTTTCGCCGCCGTTATATATACCGTAGAGCGCGCCGCATATGCCCACGGTGCAATCGGTATCGTAGCCGAACCCGTTCACCATGCGGCACATTTCGGCAAAATCGCCGAATTTGCGCATAACGCCTATTATCACGAAAGCCACGTTCTGAAAAACGTTGGTGCAGTCCGGGTGGCCGTAACGTGATATAACGCGGTTATATATATCTTCCTCTCCGAGTTCGGATCTGCAATAAGATATTGTTTCCTCAGCCATCGCGCGGAATTTGCCGGCAGGCAAACGTTCCGCCGCCTTAGAAACAGCCGCTTCTATAGGCACGCCTTCAAACGCTATGGAAACGAGCGCGCTCAGAAACATTATGGAAACGACGGACTCCTGCGAGTGATCGAGAATACCGTCGCGGCAGGCGTATTCCATCGCCCTTTCGGGATCGCACGGGAAAAGGCAGCCCCACAGTTCCCCGCGTATAACGGCGCCCATGCCTTCGGAATAAAAATAATTGTTGAACACGCCCGAATACGGCGGCATTATTCCCCTCTCGTAATTCTTTTTGAAGTAAGCGTATTCGCCTGCTGAAAAGTCGTATTTTTCGCAAAAATACCGGGCGAGAATATCCGGTGAAACGTATTCGCCGTACCTTTTCACGGCGGAGAAAAACAGCAGTTGCAGGTCAAGGTCGTCGTTCACGAGCATACCGTCCACGACGCTTTTATCGAATGGAACGTCAAGCCGCTGTTTCATTCCTTCATACGGCGCGCCGAAAGTGCCGCCCACGCTCTTGCCGACGTAGCAACCGAGAACTTTATCGCGATAAGTTTGGTAATTCAGATCCATAAACGAAATTTCCTTTTTAAGTGAGTGTTTCATCCTTTCAAAGCGCCTTCCGAAACGCCTTGTATCAGAAACCTGTTCGACGCAAAGAAAAGCACTATCATCGGGAGCATACATAATACCGCGTCGGCGTAAATTCTTTCCCAACGGGTACCCTGCCCCATCATTCTGCCGTAAAAGTTCTGCAGCGTAGGCATAAGCGTGCGCTTTTTTGCCTGCAACAACAAGACCGGCATGGTAGTATCGTTCCAGATGCTTATGGACTGTATCAGAACGAGCGTAGCGATCGTTGCGACCGACAACGGGAAAAATATCTGGAAAAACGCGCGGTATAGCGAACAGCCGTCAAGTTTAGCCGCTTCCTCCAAATCCTTCGGCGCGGTAGAGAAAAAGCCGTTGAACAGGAAGATCGCCATGGGCATTCCGCTTGCCACATAATACAATATTATCCCGATATAGGTGTTTTTCAGCCCCATGCCGACGATAAGTTTAAGTTGCGGCAACAGCATGGTGTACGTAGGAAGCGTTATTCCGAGAACGACGTACGAATACAATATACGCATAACGCGACCGCGACTTCTGCCGAGAACGTAACCCGCCATCGCGCCGAACAGCACGAGTAACGCGATCGATCCGAAAACGATTATAACGTTGTTGAGCAGAAGGCTGAAATATTTCTGCTTTTCGAGAACATATTTGAAATTATCGAGATATAATCTACTTGGTAGTGATAGCGGGTTAGCGTAAAATTCTCTTATGGTCTTGAACGAGTTCGTGACGAGCAGATACAGAGGAAAAACCATTATGACGATCACGGGTATCATCAACAGCGTGACTGCGCTCTTTTTTATTTTTTTACCTGTTATCTTCATATGTCCGCCCCCCTTTTTGTTAAAAGTTTCTGCGTGACGGTAACGAGCGCAAACGCGAATATGGTCACCACCATACTCATAGCGCAACCGAGACCGACTTCGTACCCGCCGATGGAGCGTTCGACTATCCAAAGGTTGATCACCTTGGAAGCGGTACCCGGCCCGCCGCCCGTGAGCAGCGCGATCATATCGTAAGTTTTAAGCGAATTTATAATAAGTAAAATAAGGTTTATGCGTAAGGACGGCGAGATCAGTTTCCAGGTTATATGGTAAGTCTGCCGCCAGTAACCCGCGCCGTCTATTATTGCCGCCTCGTAGAGTTCCTTCGGGATACTCTGCATATTCGCAAGATAAATGAGCGCGGTCTGCCCTACCTGATTCCACACGCCCGTTATGACTATCATCATTATCACGGTGCTTTTGTTGCCGAGCCAGTTCTGTGTAAGTCCGCCGAGGCCGAGAGACGTGAGAAGCCTGTTCAACGTACCCATGTTACCGTCGCTTATAACCGGCGAGTAAAATTCTTTGAACAGAAAACCGACGATTATGCCGCTGACGAGCATAGGCATAAAGAAACTTATCCTAAGCACCGTGGTTATACGGGATTTGCGGTTGAGCGTCAGCGCCACGAAAAACGCGACGAAAATAAGCGTTACCGAGTTCAGCACGGCGTAATAGATCGTTACCGGTATCGTACTGAAAATATCGGGATTTCTGAACATATCGGCATAATTTTTGAACCATACCCAGTTCGTTTGGGTAGTTATGCCGTTCCAATCGGTAAAAGAATAATAGACGGACGTTAAAACGGGAATGAAAAACAATACGGTAAATATAAGATACGCAGGGAAAAGAAATACCGCCTGCGCGAATTTATCGCTCGTTACGATAGCCGCAAATCCGCCTTTTTTATGTTTTGCCATAATTATCCTCTATGTATTATATTCTTTCCGCCCCGCCCGAAAAAGGGCGGAGCGGAAATACTGCGACAATATGCTTAATTTTCAAGCGTTTCCATCCAGATAGTCTGCATATTATTAAGGAACGAAGCAAGCGCCGATTTTTTCGCTTCGAGCGTCTTTGCTGCAAATATATCCGCCGCGTCACCGAGTTTATTCTGAACGGCTACCGGCCAGGTGTTCCACCCTTTAGTGGGTTGATCGAGATAGTTCTGAAGGGATGCGAATATGGGATCGGCATCGACGGAAACGTCGTTGAGCGGCGAAAGGCTGTCTATCGCCTTGCATATTTTCGCGTTGTTTTCAGCCTTCATAAGATAGTCGAGGAAAAGCATTGCCGCTTCCTTTTTCTTACCCGTGGCGGTACCGCTTACGGCAAATGCCTCGCCTGCCGCGGCGAGTACGGAGCCGGCGTTGTCCTCCGCGGGGAACGGGAACATTTTGTATGTGGTGTGTTTTTCGTTAAGTTCTTCGAGAATGGATATATCCCAACCGCCTATACGCATGATGCCGGCGTTGCCGTCAAGAAATTCTATCGCAGCCTTGCTCATACGGTCGGTGGATACTGCGGTATCGTAATTGTAATAACCCTTTTCCGCCCAATCGATATATATCTTTTCGTAAACGGCGGTCATCGCCTCGTTAGCGAAAGTGGTGGTGCCGGCATTCACCTGTTCGTTGAAGTCCGGCATTTTCTGGTAAAGATTCGAAATAGCCGAAAGATAAACGTAGTTTGCGAGGCAGTCGCTACCCATTATGATAGGGTATGCAAGTTGCGTATCCGCTTTGAGCGTGGCAAGTATCTGCTCGAATTCAGCCATGTTTTTCGGAACGGTAAGGTTATTGCGCGCGAAAACCTGTTCGTTATACGCAAGTCCCATAAACGCAGTGTTGACGGGAGCGATGTAAAGTTCCCCGCTCTGGCTGTATATACATTGATCGAGCGTACTTTGATCGACTCTCTTTACCCATTCGCAATCGGTAAGTTCCGCGAGAGCGCCGCTTTCGATATACGGCGGAACGGTCGGGCCCGGCCACATAGTGAAAACTTCGGGAATATCGTCGGTCTGTATTCTCGTGGTCAGGTCGGTAAGGTGCGATGCGACCGGCGAGAACACTACTTCAACTTCAATTCCGGTTTCGTCGTAGAAGTTATCGGCGATTTCTTCAAGCGTATCTTGCGCGTCCACCCAGAAGTGAAGAAGTTCGATGTTTGTGCCGGCATATTCTTTGTTGCCGGAAGAAGGCGTTTTACCATCGCACGAGGCGCCCAGCGCGAGAAAACTCACACATAGAAATGCGGCGAGTAATTTTTTGAACATTGTTTTCATAATTTTTCTCCTTTTTTATTTTTATTCGACGGATATCCGTCGTTTAGGTTTTTGAATATATTTCCGTTTCAGGCAAAATTCCTAAAAACATTGACAAACCCTTACGGATTTTGTATAATATAATCATGTTTTTCAGTTATAAAGATTTGTTTCGCCCCGGCGAACACATAGCGATGAGCAATTCGGTTTATATACCGGACATTTTAAGCGAGCATAAGCACGACTTTTTTGAAATTGCCTATATAACCGAAGGTTCGGGCTATCACATTCTCAACGAACAGCGAACGTCTATCCGCAAGAACGACTTGTTGTTCCTCACCCCGAGAAGCATGCACACTTACGAACCGAGGCCGAACACCACCTTGAAGTGGATAAACTGTATGTTCCTGCCGGACGTTGTAGACGAGCAATTACTTAACATTCTCGAACCGAACCATATGCTGAAAGTAATGCTGTTCCCCTCTCCGCTGTTCTACGATTCAAGAGGTCTTTCGGAAATAGAATTGACGTCGAACAACGACAACGTGAACTTTATTTTTTCCGAAATGGTGCGCGAATACGAAAACGCAAGACCGGGTTATCAGGAAACTCTGAAGAGTTATCTGCAGATACTTCTGATAAAGATATTCCGCGCGTATTACCTTAAAGACGGTAACCCCGAACAGGAAAACAGTTCCGCGCAACTGATGCAACTCGTACTCGATTATCTTAACGAAAACAGCGAAACCATGGAGTACGACCTGAACACGCTTTCCAAGCGCACTTTCTACAGCCCGAGATATTTCCGGAACCTGTTCAAGCAAAAGACGGGCATCACGCTGAATCAATTTATCCGCCAAAAACGCGTGGAAACCGCGTGCGACCTTCTTATAACCACAGATCTTTCCGTTCTTGCCATCATGGAAAAAATAGGCATGAACGACACGAAAAGTTTTTACCGATTGTTCAAAGACGTTACCGGCAAAACGCCTGCGCAATACCGCGGGGAGCGAAAAGATTGATCGCTCCCCCTCTTTTTTTTTACGCTTTTTCAACCGAAATATCCGAGAACGCGGCGGGTTGACCTATGCTGTATAACCTTACTTCGTATTCCGTGAACGCGAATTTATCCGATGTGTAAGAATATACTTTGTTGTACGTAACGCCGCCGTCGAGCGAGTAATACGTTTCAAACAACGTGCCGTTTTTGACTATGCGGAGATACATATTGTCCGTAGGTTCGAACGCCGTATCGCCTATTCCGCCCGCGCCCTCTATATTGCCGTA
>JAFTDZ010000122.1 GCA_017453885.1 Clostridia bacterium | reverse complement strand
TTGCGGTAGCGGTATTTTGGGAATTTCCGCGATAAAACTCGGAGCAAAGCACGCTATTTTGACCGATATAGATTACGTCGCCGTAAAGAGCGCCACGCATAACTGCCTTCTTAACGGAGTATCGGATAAGGCAACGGTCGCGCATTCCAACCTGCTTGACGATACTTCCGTCGTAGGCGATATAGTCGTCGCCAACATAACCGCAGACGTATTGAAAGTTTTGGCAAAGAGCATTCTCAAAAACGTAAAAAGCGGCGGAATACTGATAATGAGCGGCATTATACATTCGAGATACGACGAGGTGTTATCCGTTTATTCCTCGCTCGGCTTCTCTCTTAAAGAGAAAACTGTCAAAGGCGAATGGATAGCGATGGCGATGGAGAGGACCGTATGAGCGGATTGAGAAGGTTTTTTACCGATAAGATCGAAGAGTTCACCGAAATTACGGGCGACGAATATTCTCACGCGATAAACACTCTGCGTTGCGGCGTGGGCGACGAAATAATCCTCTGCGACAACAGCGGCTGGGATCATATCTGTGAGATAATCGAGGTAAAAAAGAAGTCTTTCGTCGCTAAATCTAAGGAAAAAAGGTTTAACGATACGGAAACTTCGTCGGAAGTTACGCTCGTATGCGGGTATCTTAAAGGGGATAAGACCGAATACGTCGTGCAAAAGGCCGTGGAACTCGGCGTGAAGAAAATAATAGTGTTTTCTTCGGAATTTTCCAGCGCGTATATGAACGACAATAAACTTGCCCGCCTCAATAAAGTCAGCGTAGAGGCGGCTAAACAATGCGGCAGAAGTATCGCGCCGAAGGTGATCTATAAGGAAAATTTTTCAAGCGCTATCGATTGCATAAAAAATTGTAAAAATCGTTTATTTTTCTATGAAAATAAAACAAATTACGCCACGCATATTTGTAGTGTGAAGGGCGATTGCGCCGTGGTGATAGGCAGCGAAGGCGGCTTTTCGGAAGCAGAGGCGGCGCTTGCCGCAAGCGAAGGTTTCGTTACGGTTTCGCTCGGTAAAAGAATTTTGAGAGCGGATACCGCGTCCGTCTGCGCGCTGTCGCTCGTAATGTACGAACTCGGAGAATTGGAATGAAAGCAGTCGTATTTACGCTCGGTTGTAAAGTTAATCAATGCGAAAGCGCCTCTTTGATGGAGGGGCTGAAAGAGGCGGGCTACGAAGTCACGGACGAACTTTCGCCTGCCGATCTCTATATAATAAACACTTGCGCAGTAACTGCCGAGGCAGAAAAAAAGTCGAGGCAGGCAGTTTCAAGGGTAGAAAAGTTCAATAAAAACGCAAAGATAATAATAACGGGTTGCGCTTCCGAACATTCGCCGCTATCCTTTTCGGAAAAGCCCGACGTTTATCTCGTAACGGGGGCGAAAAGTAAGGATAGAATCCTTGAAATGATCGACAAAAACGGTGTTTATATTGAGGAAAACGACATTTATTACGAGAAATTTTTGCCGAGAGGATCTTCCCGCACGCGTTCATACATAAAGGTGCAGGACGGTTGCAATAATTTTTGCACTTATTGTATAGTGCCTTATCTTCGCGGGCGTTCGAGGTCGAGGGATCCGGAAAACATAATCAAAGAAATAAACGAAAGCAGTCCCGTTGAAGCGGTGATAACGGGAATAAACCTTTCAGATTACAACTACAACGGACTTCGCCTTGCCGATCTTCTGCTTTTACTGAAAGATTGCGACGCGCGCTTGCGGCTCGGCTCGCTCGAAGTGGGGGTAATAGACGAAAAGTTTCTTGACGCGACCAAATCGCTTAAAGACTTCGCCCCGCATTTTCATCTTTCTCTGCAATCCGGTTCAAACGCCGTTCTGAAAAGCATGAACAGAAAATATACAAGAGAGGAGTATATCGAAAAGGTATCGCTTATCAGAAAATATTATCCCGATTGCGCTGTTACGACAGACGTAATCGCTGGTTTTTCTACAGAAAACATAAGCGATTTTGAAGATACTATTTCACTTATAAAAGAAGTTGATTTTGCCGATATTCATTGTTTTGCCTACTCGAAAAGGAGCGGTACCGTCGCCGCGAAATGGAAGGAACTTTCACCCGAGATCAAGCGCGAAAGGCTGAACCGTCTGCTCGAATTAAAGCGCG
>JAFTDZ010000121.1 GCA_017453885.1 Clostridia bacterium | reverse complement strand
TTCATTGATAGAGTGAAGTGACCTTACGGTCGTGAAGTTCGGCGTTGCCGAGTGAAGTACGCCTGACGGCGTGTGAAGCGTCATTCTGAATGCAGCGGAGCGGAATGAAGAATCTCTGTGTTTTAGCGGGGATTCTTATATTCCGTCATCTCGACCAAGCGACAGCGCGTGGAGAGATCCGACTGTTTCCGTAATATAGGTCAGATTTCTCGACTTCGCTCGAAATGACGATGGAGAGGGGCTGACAAGAAGAATAGAGATCTTTCGTCGCGGGCGCTCCTCAAGATGACATCGTCGAAACGCGATAACGAACGCGAAAGGTTGCAGGTTTTCACCTTTCCGCGTTCAAATCGGTTTCTCCTTTTTCCCTCGGGTATTTTTTCAAAATCCCCGCGGGAGCCCTGTTTAACGCGATAAATTGCCTCCCCTGTGCAAGGGGAGGGGGACCGCTTGCGGTGGAAGGGCTGTAGAGTGGCTTAAAAAACTTTCCGGCGGAAAACGCGAAAACGCTTTTGAAACCGCTTGATGAAGGCAATAATTTATGGTACAATAAAAGCAAGGAAAACCATACCATAAAGGAAAAAATCATGCCTAACATTAACGATTACGTGGACTGGAGAGGCGACCTCTCCTTCAAAAAATCGCCGGTGAACGATGTGGATATCGTTATTCTGTCGCAGATAGTATTGAACGACCTTTCGCACAGCGTTCCCAAAAAGGGCGGCGCCGCGCTGAAAGATTGCGCCGAAAAGTTTTTTTCGGCAAAGAGCAGGCGCAAAAAACCCGGGCTTATAATACCGCTCACCATTCCGCTGATCTTTAAGAAAATTGCGGATACTGCGCGTTTTGGGGGGCTAATTCTTTCAAAATACGTAGAGGATATAGACGAGAGCGTGGCGGTACAGTTTTCCGCGCTGACCGCCGACGCGCCCGAAATAAAAACCCGCTTCGTTATCTACAGCGGAACGGACGACACCATCGTCGGCTGGCGGGAAAACTTCAATCTTATATACAAAACGCCCACCCGCGCGCAGACCGAAGCGGTAAAATACCTCGAGAACGCGGCGAGGGATTTCGACGGAAAGATCATAGTTCTTGGGCACAGCAAGGGCGGGCATCTCGCCCTGTATTCTACGGTAAACTGCAACGCCGAAACGGAAAAGAAAATTCAGCGCGCGGTAAATCTCGACGGGCCGGGATTGCCTGAGTGCGACGGGGCTGTCGCCGCGTACCTTACCCGCCAGAAAAAAATACTCACCATTCTGCCGCAATCGTCCGTTATAGGGCGGCTTTTCGAACACGGAGAGGACTTCCGCATAATACACAGCGTGAACGAAGGGCTTTTTCAGCACGACGCGTTCTCCTGGGAGGTGCTCGGCACCGAACTTGTGGGGGAGAGCGGCTTTACCGCCGACGGAACGGGCGTGGACAACGGCTTGCGCGTTATTCTTGACGGAATGGACGACGCCGAGCGGGAGAAATTCGTTGAAGGGCTTTTCGGGCTGTTTTACGCCACGGGCTGCTCTACGCTCACCGAACTTTCGCTAAGCGGTAAAGAGATATTCAAGGCGTATTTCAAGGCGGACGGAGAAACGAAAAAGGCCCTGAATCGCACATTATTGAAGATTTTATCCAACAAATATCTCCGCCGCTGCATATTTGAAACGATGCGCTCGATGAAGAATTTCACCAAAAAGGACGAGGAAACGCTCGCCGCCCTCGCAAACGGCAAGGACGCGTAATATATATAACAGGTTACTTTTATCCGAACGGCAAAATTGAAGAGGCGGGGCGATAAAATATCGCCCCGCCGCTTGCGGTATTAACCGATACGTTTTTCAAAAAAGCGGGATAATGTGAGAAAAAGGGGGTTTATTCGTCGGTTTTCGCGTCGGCGCGGCGAATGTCAAGCAGTTTTTCATCGCCGGTTAAAACGTAAGCGTAAATTCCTTTTTTATTGAAAACTTCGTCGTCCTGCATAAGCGCGGCGATTTTTTTTTCAGGCGAATTGCAATCTACGGGTTTATCCTTGAATTCGTTATAAAGTTTTCCCCAGTTCACGCCTTTCATCTCCTCGCGGTAAACGGGGAAGGTGTGTTTCACCCACTCGATAACGTTTTGAAAGTACGCCCACAATTCTTCGTCGTCCTCGTCGTAACGGTGCGCCGCCATATAACTTTCGATTTTGCCGTCGCTTATCCAATGCAGGGCGGTTTCGAGAAGGCCCTGCCGCAGGCACGAAGCGCCCACGTAATCTTTAGCCAATAGGTAGCCGGGGGATCTGTAAAAACTGTAACGCCTCTTCGCGCAGTTGAGCCACTCGCAGGAATAGGCGACGTTGCGCATCTCCTGCGCGGAAGGTCTTTTTCCAACGGTATTTACAATGTGGCACCATTCGAGTTTTTCTTCCGCCGTACCCTCGCAAACGTACACCAATAAGGTGTGATCGAGTATCGTGTGCTGTTCTTCGCTCGTCAGGTGTTTGAAGTATTTTCCGTTTACGGGGAAAACGCCGTTTATGTAACGGCAAAAACTCAAAGTACGGTGCATTCCGTCTAACAACTCGAAGGTGCCGTCGTCGTTTTTTGCCCAGTGCATAACGCCCAACGGGTAACCGTTCAATATGGATTTTATAACGGCGTTCCGTTTTTTCGGCGGGTATTTCAAATCGAGGGTATATGTCGGATTGATCATCAATCTGAAATTATACCCGTACACGCCCCCAAGGGAATTATCAACATAACCTTGCATTATTTCTTCTATTTTTACCCGTTTGAATTCTACGTACATATACTTTTCTCCTTTTTGCATCAATGAACAAACGCGAAGGAAAAATTTCCATTGATTAAACTAATCAATGGAAATTTTTTACCGTTTTTTTATAGAAGTTTGCCGAGGCGATCCATCATCGCGCGCTTGTGTTCGGTGAGAGAATGCGCGTAACGGTTGAGCGTTACCATGGGGTTTTTGTGCCCGAGAATTTCCGAAAGCGTTTTTACGTCCATTCCGCATTCCAGCGCGCGCGTGGCGAAGGTGTGCCGCAGAGAATGTATTCCCCTGCGCGGCAAGCCGAGTTTTTTGAGCAAAAGTTCAAAACTGCGTTGGTAGGAGCGGACGCAAACGTCCTTGCCGCCGTTGGATATCACGCGCGGCGAGCGGCTGCTCTTTTTCAACTCTTTCAAAAGGGGCAAAAGTTGCTTGGGCAGGGGGATAACGCGAACGGACGAGGGGGTTTTCGGCTCGTCGGTAATTATTCCGAGAGGGCTGTCGTGGCAGGACTTCGTTACGGAAAGTTCGCTTTTTACAAGGTCTATATCCTTCCATTCGAGCGCGAGCAGTTCGCCCACGCGCAGGCCGGTGTAAAGGCAAAGCGTTATGCCGAAAAGTTTATCTTTGCCGCTGTTTTTCACCGCGGCTTCTATCTTTTTTTGCTCGGTGAGGGTGAAACATTCCACCTGCTTTTCGCGGCGACGCGGGCGCACTACGTTGGCGGCGGGGTTTGCGTTCGCTTCGCCCGCAAGCACGGCGTAGTCTAAGGATTTTTTAAGAACGGTTATTATCACGTTTACGGTGTTAGCCGAAAGGCCGCCGTTCTTTTTAAGGTTGCCGCTTTCGAGCAGACCGTTTACGAACCGCTGAACGGCGAGCGGGGTGAGCGAATTTACTTCATCGCTGCCGATCGAAGGTTCTATGTGGTGTTTTACGGCAATCTCGTACCGCGAAAGCGTGCGCGGCTTTACCGAGGGTTTTACGCAGGCGCGCAGCCATAAATGTAAAAGTTGAGAATACTTCATAATTTTCTCCCTTGTTAAGTAAGTTTCAGGCGTGAAGCCCCCGCGCGGCGACAGGTAACGGGCGGGTGTTTTACGGAAGACCTCTGCGCTTTGCCTTTCGGGAAATTGCAAATTGTTTGCAAATTCGACATAATTTTCGTTGACACGCGTTTCGATCTCTGTTATAATAATTTGCGAAAAGTTCGCAAATCTAAGGTGTAATATGAATAAATACAGCACTATTCAAAGAAAAATTCTCGTGGAGTATCTTGAAAAGCATCACGATTTCGCCCTGTCCGCCGCGCGTATAGCCGAGGACCTTGCCGGCGAAAATATAAGCGTGAGCGCGGTTTACCGCAACCTTGCCGCGCTCGAGGAGGAGGGGGCGGTTCGCCGTATGGCGAAAAGCGGCGAGCGTTTGGCGTACTACCAGTACGTGGGCATGGAGAAGTGCCGCAACAGGATACACCTTTCCTGCACGAGTTGCGGGCGGAGTTTCCACCTCGACGTGAAGGAAGCGGACGGGCTTGCCGAAGCCCTTCTGGAAACGGAAGGCTTTGAGATAAACCGAGAAGAAACCGTGCTTAAAGGGCTGTGCGCCGAATGCAGGGCGCAGGGCTGAAAGCCGCCTTTATCACACAAAAACAGGCATTTTTATGATGGAAATACTCGAAGTTCTGCTCGACGCTTTACTCGATACCTTAAAGGTCTTTCCCTTTATACTCGCGGTATTTATATTGATAGCGTTCTTTGAAAGCAGAGTAAAAAGCGCAAAACTCAGGAAGGCGCTCGGCGGGAAATACGCGCCGCTCGTCGGCTCGGTCACGGGGGTGGTGCCGCAATGCGGTTTTTCCGTGATGGGCGCGAAACTCTTTCACGAAGGGTGTATAACCGCGGGCACGTTGCTCGCGATATTCGTTTCCACTTCGGACGAGGGAGTGGTTGTTCTGCTTACGGGCGGCAAGTGGAAGGAATTTTTACTGCTGACCGCGGTGAAGATAGCGGCGGCGGTGATCGTGGGGTACACGGCGAACGCATTCGTAAAACCGCAATCGGGGGAAGAAGTTCTTCCGGGCGACGGCGCCGAATACGGGCATTGCCACCACCACGGAGAGGGCGAGAGCAAATGGCACGAATATTTCGTGCATCCGCTCCTGCACTCGCTTAAAACCGCGGCTTTCGTTCTGGCGGTGAACGTGGTTTTCGGTATGATCGTTTACCTCGTCGGCGAGGAAAATTTTGAAAAGTTTATGTCGGGCACCGCTTATCTGCAACCTTTCGTGGCGGGGCTCGTGGGGCTTATACCCAACTGCGCGCCCTCGGTGGTGATAGCGCAGACCTTTACCGGCGGCAGCCTTACTTTCGGCGGGCTTGCCGCGGGGCTTATAGCCAACGCCGGCGTGGGGCTTGCCGTTTACCTTAAGGGGAAGGGCAAGCCGAAGGAAAAGGCAGCCGTAGTCCTCACGCTGTATTTCACGGCGGTAGTAGTGGGCGAGGTGGCAGTGCTTATAGGGCTTTTGGCGTGATAACGTGAGAAAAAGGCGGTTAAATCGTTTTTGCCCGCCGCCGCTTTGCCCGCGGCGGCGGGCGTTTTTCAGTTCGTGGCGGTCAGAACGTTAAGTATTATCTTAACGATAAATTCCGCTTCCGCGCCGGATATCTGCGGGCATACTTCCTTTAACGAGGAGATAAGTTTTTCTCTCTCGTCGTCCTTCGGAAGATCTTCCCGCAACACGGCGGCTATCTTTTCGGCGGCGGTTTTCAGTTCCCCGTCGGGAACGTACCCCGCGAGCAAGCCCTCTATGATAAGGCTGTCGAGAGGGACTTCTTCATAGTCCGAAGGATCCTTGAAAAACCCCGTTATCAAAGCGTAAATCACCGTGGCGATACTGCCGGCGGACGCTCCGTCCTCTATCACGTTTCCGAAATTCTCGTCGGCATTGACCGCGAGCGTATAGATAAGGCGGAGAACGACGCCCACCGCGAACGGCAACGCCGCCGCAAGTTTTTTGAGTTTCCGCTTTTTGAGGAACTTCTTTACTATAAGCGACACCGCAAGCGCCGCCGCGGCAAGCAGAATTTTGCGCGAACTGTAGCCCGAAAGGAAACCGAATAGGTCTGACATTTTCATAACGCTTTCGTTAAAGCCGCCGATAACGTGAGAAAAAGGCGGTTTTCCGTTCGGCGGCCGCGCGCTTTCATCAAGGCGCGCACCTCCTTTACTTTTCAGGCGCGTATTCATTATACCATATTTTTTTCGCTTTTTTTCACGCAGCGACGCATTGAATTTGAAAAAAGCGAAAAATTTTCCGCCCGAATTGTGAAAAATACGGTAAATATGAAAAAAATTCTTTCAAAACTATTGACAAAACCCGTAAATATCTTTAATATATATTATAGTATATTATATACTCGGCGTAAGGTCGCCGTATAAGTGAGGTACTTTATGAAAACAGTAAAGAGAATTTGCCTGACGGTATTATCGGCAATAGCCGCGTTCGCCCTGTTCGCCTGCGAGCAGAACGGCGGGCAACTCGTCAACGAGAATACCGCGTTCACCACCGTTATATACGGCACTTACGCGCAAAACCGCGTGACGGACGCAACCCTCGTGAACGCTCTCGGCAGCGCGAGCGGCTGGCAGGATGACCGCGTGACCTATAACAACACCGTTTACGAGAGAGTTACCGCGGCGCCTTTCAGCAAACAGGCGAAGTTCAACGACGGGGAAACGATAACCGAGGGCGAAACCTATTACTTCACCGTTATGCCCGTGGAATGGTACGTTCTTTCGAAGGGGGAGGGCGGCACTACGCTCCTTTCCAAAAACATTCTCGACGTGCAGGTATTCAACACCAACGTTGACGCGCAACCCGATAACGACGGCAATTACGTGAATAACTGGGAATACAGCACCCTGCGCGAATGGCTGAACGACACTTTCTATAAAAAGGCGTTCAACGCGGCGGAAGGTCAGGCTATAAACAAGACGAAGAACGCTTCCGCCCATCCCGAAGCGTATTACGTCAACCACTCGAGGGCGATACGCGACACGTGGGATCAGGTTTACTGCCTGAGTTACGCGGAGGCCGTAAATAAGGACGGGAAGTATAATTATACCTATTCCTTCTCCGAAAACATGGTCGATTACGACTGCCTGCGCATGGCGAAGGTAACCGATTACGCCAAGGCCCGCGGCGCCTGGTTCTATATAAACGTTCAGAACGAGGATTATAAAGATTACGATCTTTATACCCGTTTTGACGGAAACGGCAAATACTGGCTCCGCACCGTCGGGCAGGACGCTATATACGCCGCAGTGGTTCGCTATACCGGCGAAGTGGGGCGCGCTTACGAGAACGTGGGTTATAAATATTCCAAAGATTCCAAGAACGTTATGGACGTAGGCGTAAGGCCGGCTATTACCGTAGGGTTCGACGCGACCGCCGGAAAATAAAGCGATCGCTTTCTTACTTGAAACCGAGCAGAGGTAGACTTCGTCGATAACACGGAAATATGAACAGAGATAAGTTTGATATAATCGTCGTGGCGGGGCAGTCCAACGCGGAAGGCAACGGTTGGCATACCGCGGATGATAAAGAAATAATAAACGACAGGGTATTTCAACTCGTTGATATTAACCCCATAGAGGTTTTCGATAACGGAAAAGGCGAAATCATCATCAAGGTGAAATCGCCCGTAGAAACGAGGACGGAACCCGCGCGGGAGCGCGTGTGGGAAGGAAACCCGATAGCCGACTTTTCCGAAACTTTTGCCGACGAATATATCAGGGGCGGCAACCTGAAAGAGGGAAGAAAAGTGCTTATCGTCAAGGCGGCGGTTGGCGGAACGGGGTTTTATCAAAAGCAATGGGGCGTGGGAAATTCGCTTTCCGACAGGCTTTTCGATATGATCGATAGCGCCCTTTCTATGAACGAAGGAAACCGCATCGCCGCTTTCTTGTGGCATCAGGGCGAATCCGACGCAAGCGCAAATACGGATATGACCGCCGACGAAATATGCGCGTTATATTACGATAATTTTTATCGCCAGATAAAAACCGCGCGCGACCGTTACGATAAGTTCGCGTTTCCCGTTATTGCGGGCGAATTCGTTCCGCATTGGAAATGGGGCTTGGAGAACGAGGAGAAAGTTCAGGCCGTTTACAGGGCGACGCAAG
>JAFTDZ010000120.1 GCA_017453885.1 Clostridia bacterium | reverse complement strand
GTTCGTAAGTCAAAAATGCCGTGCCCATAAGGGCGGACTGTTTGAATGCAACCTTTTTAAGTTTATATTTCAGGCGATATTCGGTTGTGGAATAATTTTTGTATCTGTACGCGTCGCCGCAATCGTAACTGTCCTCGAACTCAAACAGGTTGTCTATCCTGCGGTTTCCGCAAATAAGTTCCACGCCGTTACCGTTCGGCGCGAGCGTGATTTTTCCGTTTGTTATATATTCCGCCGCCTTGCCCGCAACCCGCTTTCCTTTCCCTGCGGAAAGCAGAAAAGCCTTTATCGAGTACGGGTTTATTTCGCCGCCGTCAAACGCGATACGGTATCTGTAGGAATCTATCGCGAACGGCGCGTTGAGCGGGGAAATTATATCCTTCCACACCCTGTTTTTGCTCAATATTTCGTAAGGCAGAGAATTTCCGCCGTCGTCGGTTATCCTGAATTTTTTTATGTTTTCATCGACGGGAAGATCCAATGTAGCGTACAGAAGCCCGCGGCGCAAAGCGGAAGCGGTGTTGGCGAAAACTATCTTATATCTGTCTTCGGCCTCGCCCGTCACTTTAACGTGTTCGCACGCGAATTGCATTCCCTCGGTATAAAACTTGTCAATTCCCTCTTTTTCGCGTTCAAACAGATCTTCCATATGCCTGTTCACGCTGTCGGCGGAGCAACCGCATACGTTATCGTGCGGAAGTTGCTTCAACCTGTTTTTCCACAGATAAGTAAAATAATCGTCCGCCGCTGAAAAATCGGCGCCCGCAAGCCCGAGCATGGCGTACAGCGGTTCGAGTTCTCTCTCAAGCCTGTTCTGCGCTATTACGTTAAGCCTTTTAAGATATACCCTTGACGACGCACAATGCCTGAGAAGCTTATCCGGATCGCCTTGCTTTAATTCTCCGCGGAAAACGTAGGGAGCATCCGAAGCCTGAAGAACTTTTTTGACTTTGCCGAGGTATTCTTCTATCGTAGTCTGCGCGATAACTTCCTCTCCCGCCCTGTCGTTTATTTCGGCTATGATCTCTCTTATATTCTCCTGCGGCTCGAGGTGATCGACACCGTTCATCAGAAGAAGATACGGGCTTTCGTTCAGCCCTTCGAAATTTTCTTCGTTCAGTTGTATCAGTTTTAACGACTTTTCTATATCGTCCGGAAATCTCTGCGCGTTGTTATACCAGCCGAGCATAAAACTCGAATACAACCTGCTGCCGTCGGCGCCTTCCCATATAAACTCGGTTTTTCTGCGCTCGCATTTTTTTTCGCCGCTCTGTAAAACCGCCCATTTTTCGTATCCCCTGCCGAAAAGAAGCGTATCTATCCCGAAGTTGTTGAATATCTGCGGAAGTTGGGATATGATTCCGAAATTATCCGGAGCGTAACCCGCCCTGTTCACATTGCCGAATTTCTTCGCAAGGGCAAGCCCCGTCTGTAAATTCCGTATGGTGGCCTCGCCGCTCGAATAATAAAAATCGTTCTGCAAATACCACGGGCCGACAATAATATTGCCGGAGCGGATATACTTTTTAAGAATCCTTTCTCTTTCGGGGCGAACGGACAAATAGTCCTCGAGAACCACCGTCTGTTCGTCCAAATGAAAAACGT
>JAFTDZ010000119.1 GCA_017453885.1 Clostridia bacterium | reverse complement strand
CGCGCGGTTTCGGAATTTCCATAGAAAAGATGATAAAAGAATAAATTTGCTTACTTGCTCATACATTGAAGTATGGGCAATTTTATTTCGGAAAAAGTAAGGGGCGTGAAGGATATTCTTAAAGACACGCTCGATAAACGTTTTATTTTTATAATAATTCACCTCGCGGCGTTCGCGTTGGGCATAATAATAGGCATAACCACCGAGCCTACGGTATTCATCTTCAATTACTATTCGGATAACGCGAAGAATTATTACCGCATAGTTATGTATGCGGAATCTTCCTGCTTCAACATACTGCTCGAGAGGATAATTTCAAACCTCGGCTACTTTTTGGTGTTCGCCGCGCTCGGCATACTGCCTGCGCTTTTGCCGCTGTGCGCCCTTATAACCGCTTATAGAGGGTTTATACTTACGCTCACGATAAAGATATTCGCGGCGCAATTCGGGCTGACGGGAATATTGCTTTGCTGTTTCCTTATTCTTCCGCAGAATTTGATAACAACTATCGCGCTTATCGTCTGTTCGGTTACTTTCCCTTCGATAAAGAAACGCTGCGACGGAAAAAAGGCTTTTGTCAATTACATATTTCTTTGCGCCGCGGCTTACGCGGTGAGCATCGCAGGCGCGATAATAGAAACGCTTATACTCTGCCCGCTGCTCCGCCCGATGAATTTTTATTTCTGACGCATAATTAAGAGAATATTACGGAAAATATGTGTAAAAGAGGGTATTATGAAAAAAATATTTTCCGTATTGTTTATAATGGTTACGGCTCTCTGCTGCGCTGCGCAGGGGGCTGACGCTGTCTTTGCCGATACCGTTCCGACGGAGGCGAAGGCAACTTATCTTATCGACTACAACAGCGGTTCCGTGCTTTCGGCAAGGAACGAAAACGCGCGGCTTACCATCGCGAGTATGTGCAAGATAATGACGCTTCTTCTCGTTTTCGAGGAAGCGGACGCGGGCAGACTCAAGTGGGATGAAACGCTCGTCGTCAGCGAGAAAGCCGCCGGCATGGGCGGCAGTCAGGCATTTCTCGAGGCGAACGCGGAATATAAAGTTTCCGACCTCGTTGAGAGTATAGTGATAGCGTCTGCGAACGATTCGTGTATGGTATTTGCGGAGAAAATATGCGGCAGCGAACAACTTTTCGTTGAGAGAATGAACGAGAGGGCAAAGCAACTCGGTATGAACAACACGGTTTTTTCAAACTGTACGGGGCTGCCGAAGCCCACGCAGTATTCCTGCGCGAAGGACGTTGCGAAAATGTTTTCCGAACTAATAAAACACGAGAAATATTTTGAATTTTCCAAAGTGTGGACGGACGAGATAAAACACCCGAAAGGCAGAGTTACCGGGCTTACGAACACCAACAAACTCGTCAGGTTTTACGACGGTTGCGACGGGGGCAAAACAGGCTATACTTCCGAATCCGGCCATTGCCTTACCGCAACGGCGAAGCGCGGCGGCATGCGGCTTATCGCCGTAATAATCTGCGCGCCCGACAGCAAAACGCGCTTTAAGGAAGTGTCGGAAATGTTCAATTACGGCTTTGCCAATTTCACGAATAAAATGATAGTGGATTCAAAAACGCCGCTCAAAGTAACGGCGAAGGTAAAGGGCGGAAAGGAGCAGACGGTAGAACTTATCGCGGAGAGGGATTATTATTCCTTCGCGAAGAAGAACGAGGAAGAAAACTTCCGCATAGACTTCGAGCCTTTCCCCGATATAAAGGCGCCCGTTAAAAAGGGCGACGAGATGGGCGAACTGATCGTGTATAAAGACAACGAAGAGAAGGCGCGCGTAAAGTGCCTTGCGAATACCGATGTGGATCGCAAACCTTACTTCGGTTTCGTAACCGACGTTATGAACGGCTGGGCCATATAACGAAAAAAGAACGAAATAAAGCATTTCAACGCTGTTTGAAGTGCTTTTTTTATTGCAAAATGGTTAAAAATATTGTATAATATTTTTATTATCGGAAAAGGTAGGTAACGATGTACAGGATAATAGGATATATAGCCTCGTTCTTGGTGATACTTCTCGTTTTGCCCGTGCACGAATTCGCGCACGCTTTCGCGGCGGTAAGAGCGGGCGATCCCACGCCGAAGATAGAGGGCAGATATACTATAAACCCCCTGAAGCATTTCGATATACTCGGGCTTATCATGCTTGTGGTAGCGCACTTCGGTTGGGCGAAACCCGTTCCGGTAAATCCCTACAATTTCAGGAACCTGCGCAGAGATTACTTTCTGGTGGCGATAGCGGGCGTTACGGCTAACCTTATTATGTCGTTCATATTCGCTTTGCTGCTCACCGCGTTTTCAAAGATAACCTATACGGCGTTTAACGTGGCGGCTTTCACGGATCTTTCCGCCGGAGAGTTTTACCTGTATTTCTATAACGTCGCAACTTATCTTTACAACAATAACGAAATATCCTCGGCGGCTTATATCGGCCTTACGCTTTTGTATTTCGTTTTACTGTACGGCGTGATGATAAACGTCAACCTTATCGTATTCAATCTGATACCCGTCTATCCGCTCGACGGTTTCAGGGTGCTTGACGCGGCGCTCAAAAGAAAGGGCAGAGTATTCGATTTTCTGAAAAGATACGGGCATTATATCCTTCTCGGTCTTATCGTGTGGAGCGTTATCTGCGACTATACCGAAAGTTACCTGCCCGTAATGCACCGTCTTGACGTTCTCGGAACAGTTCTCGGAACGGTGAGCGAATTTATTCTTAAAGTATTCACAGGCTTTTGGGGGCTGTTTATCTGATGGAACTTAAAAACGTAAACTTTGAATCCAGCGTAGATTACACTACGAGTCTTGACAATTTCGAGGGGCCGCTCGACCTTTTGCTGTATCTCGTAAAAGAGGCGCAGATCTCCATAAGGGAAATTTTCGTTTCCAAAGTTACCGAGCAGTATCTCGAATACATTAACCGCGCGGAAAACCTCGATATGGAAAAGGCTTCCGAATACCTCAATATGGCGGCTACGCTGGTCGAACTCAAATCGAAGTCGCTCCTTCCCAAAGAGGAGGAGATCGTATTTGACGATATCGAAGATTTTATCGATCCGCAGGAAGAATTCTTCCGCAAGGTAGAGGAGTATAAACTGTACAAAGAGGCGAGCCAGAAGTTGAAGGAGCAGGAAACGACCGAAATATTTTTCAAGGAGCCGGAACCTTCCGCGGCGGACGTGAAGATTGTTTATACCGATTTCACGCTCGACGGGCTTGTGAAAGCGTTCAGCGGTCTGCTTGCAAAACTCGGTACGGATGCCGCAAAGAAGGAAAAATCGAAGGCTATACCGAAAGAAATTTATACCGTTGCCGGTAAGATAGATTACATAAGGCACACTTTGCTGGAAAGGGAAGAATGCGAATTTACCGAACTTTTCGGCGAAACGACCAACATTACCGAAGTCGTGACACGTTTCAGGCGTTGCTCGAACTTCTTAAACTTCAGTACCTGAGATTCGAACAGGAAGAAACTTATTCCGATATAAAAATATTTTTAAGAGAAGATAGGAGTGAAGACCTTGGAGAAATTGACGAATATAATTGAATCTTTGCTGTACGTTTCCGGCAAAGAGGTTTCGGTTCGCGATATAGCGGAAAAACTTGAAATTTCGATAAACGAAGTTAAACTTGCCGTTCTCGACCTGCAAAAAAAATACAGCGGAGATTGCGGCTTGCACTTGCTGTATTTTAACGATAAACTTCAATTCGGTTCCAACCCCGATTACGGCGAGGCTGTTTCGAGCGTGCTGAACCCGATACGCGAGCGCGAACTCTCCCGCAGTATGCTGGAGACCGCCGCGATAATCGCCTATAAACAGCCCGTTACGAGAATGGACCTCGAGGAGTTGAGGGGCAACAGCGAATACGCCATTCAAAATCTTCTGAAACTCGGTATAATAGAAGTGGTCGGCAGGAAGGACGCGGTAGGGCATCCGATGCTTTTCGGCACGACGGATAAGTTTTTGAAACGTTTCCGCATATCTTCGCTCGAGGAACTGCCCGATTACGACGAACTTCTCGAACACGTTAAATTGCTCAATTCCGGCGCGGACGATAACTATTTATACCGCAAGGACGTTTACGTTGACGACGGCACCGAGGACGTTATGCCCCCGCAAAGGCAATTCGTGCCGAAAGCGGACGCAGACGAGGAGATCGCCGCTACATCCGATCCGGAAATTTCCGATATAAACGACGAGCCCGTTCCCGATTTTCTCAAAGACGAGGACGTTGAACTTATCGAAGCGGATGCGGACGAGGCAGATGAAGATGATTTCGACGACGAAGAAGATGACGACGAGGAATTTGCCGATTACTCCATAGATGACGAAGATACTGAATACGAGGACGAGGAAGAGGACACTTCGGACTATTCCGACGAGGAAGAGGAAGAAGGGGAAGATTACGAAGAAGACGACAAATAACATACATACCGAAGGCGTTGCGGAATGCAACGCCTTTAATGTTAAAATTTTCTAATTAATCCGATAACTTTACCGAGGATACGAACGTCGTCAAGCACTATGTCGCTCATTTCGGG
>JAFTDZ010000118.1 GCA_017453885.1 Clostridia bacterium | reverse complement strand
GAAAAACTGTTTGAACAGGAATATCGTAGTTATATCTATCCCGAACCAAGCGCCGAGCCACATGGGAAGATACGCCGAATCGTAACGGATATTAAGCGTTACCATCATTTCGAAAAACGGAATATTCAATATTTCGCCCGGTAGGAACAAAACCGCTATCAAAGCCATAAAAACGATAGTGTTGAGTTTACACTTGAAGCGGGCAAACCCGTACGCCGCGACGGAGCAGGTAAGTATAACGCCGACGGTTTTCATAACGAACACGAACATAGTGTTCGCGAAGGCGCGCAAATAGTTGTAATTTTTCGTTGTGAAAACCAATTTAATATTATCTATAAGCGCGAAATTTTTCGGCAGTATCTGCATCGTAGGCGTGGCGATCTCCTCAAGAGGTTTCATCGCCGTAACCACCAAATAGAAAAACGGAACGACGACCAGAAGCGACAGCAGACACAGGCTGAAATATATATAAAACTTCCATAAGATGCGTTTCCGCTTGATCTTATGCGTTGAATTTTCAAAGTGATAAACAGTTCTTTCCATACCGCTAATCCTCTTTCCTGACGTAGAATTTACTCAAGGCGAATTGCCCCGCCGTCAACACGAGCAATATCACAAAGTAGATCAGCGCGAGTGCGCTTGCATAGCCTACGCGCATTTTATTCGTAAACGCTTCCGAATAGATCAACACCGGATAAAGCAAAGTGGAATAGTTCGGATCGCCGGTATTTCCGCCGATAAGGAACCCCGCGTTGAACGATTTCATTCCGTTGATGGTAACTAAAATAATGTTGAGGAACAGCATCGGAGAAATTGAAGGCAAAGTGACGTGAATAAATTTACTCGTCTTTCCGCCCCCGTCGAGTTCCACCGCCTCGTACAGTTCGGCAGGCACGTTCTGAAGCGCGGCGAGGAATATAAGCATCTGCACGCCGAAACCCCACACACTCATGAGGATCATGGTAAAAAGCGCCGTGTTTTCGGACTTGAACCAACCCGGGCCGCGTATTCCGAAAGCATTGTATAAAACCGTGTTGATTATGCCGCTGTTCGGATCGAAAAGCCCTTTGAAAATCGCGGCGGCGGCAAATGCGGGAATAACGAACGGCAGAAATAATATAACGCGGAAAACGCCCACGCCGCGAACGTTGGAATTCAGAAATAACGCGGCTATAAGCGACAGCACGAGCGTTATTGCCCCGCTGCCTATCGCGTAAATAAAAGATTGAAGTATCGCTCTGCCGAAATTTACTTCATACCTGAAAATGGTGATATAGTTTTTGAACCCTACTATATCGTATTCGTCTATCCCTATGCGTTTGTTGGTAAAACTCAAAAATACCGTTCTGCCCACGGGATAAACGTAAAAGATAAGATAACCTATGATGGTAAGCCCGCAAAAGCACAAAAACATAAACACGGGAGAATTGCGTATTTTCCTTTTGGCGTTTTTCCCTTTTCCCGCGGGGATACTCTTTTCGTTCTCCATAACGTCTCCTTAAAAAATATGCCCCCTTGCTCCATTTGCGAAATAAAGCAAGGGGGCGCAAACTAATACACTAATCCTGCATCATTACGTAATTATTTATCGCGGTGATGCTTGCGGTGGCAAATCCGTCATAACTGACGGTACCGTTCAGATAATTCTGAATGTTGTTCCATACGGGCGCCTGCGCGCAGTAGGTGAAGTGCGGATTTGCAGGAAGCGGAATACCGCGTTCCATCTCTTCGAATACCGCTTCCATATTCTGCGGAACGGGGCGCTCCGCCTTGGGGGTGGAAAGGATCTTTTCCTTAAACGCTTTGGTGGGCATAAGTTTGCCGGATACCGAATACAATTCGGTGCCTTCCGCCGTGTAAAGGTACTCTAAAAGGCGCATGGCGGCAGTCTTGTTTTTGGACTTTTTAGCGATACCCCAACCTTCGAGAGCAAGTTCCCCTCCTCTCGCATCGGGTTTGCCTGCCGGAGTGGGCAGAACTTCAACGTCCCAGTTAAAGCCCTGAAGGGCGTTGTAACTTACCCAGTTACCGGTATGTCCGCCGAATTCCATAGCCGTAGCGCGGGAAATAAATCCGCCGAGTGCGCCCGCGCCTACGGAAGTATCGCCGGGGTTAGGAGCAAACTTGTTTTCGCCTACGCATTTGTTCTTGAAAAATTCTATTCCCTGCTTGAATTCGGGGGTATCCATGGCGGGCGTTTTGCCGTCCGCCTTATAAAACTCTCCGCCGTACTGACGAACGTAAATGAGGTATTCGCCCCACCAGCCGCCCGTAGTGCTGCAACCCCATTGAGTGTAGTTGCCGTTATCGTCTTTCTTCGTAAGTTGTTTGCCAACGCGGATAAAATCGTCGTGAGTCCAGGTATTGTCCGGATAAGCGATACCGGCGGCGTCAAAGAGGTCTTTATTGTAATACAGAAGACCTACGTTTACGTTGTTGGGCAATATCATTAACTTATCCTGATAGGTGCAATAATCGAGCAAGCCGTCCATAAACTGCGACTTGAAAGCGGAAATTTTCGCCGCGTCGTTATCGTAATATTCGTCTATCACTACGTTGATATCCTCGAATACCTGCGGATAATCAGCCAACTGACCGGTGCCGATGAACAGAAGATCGGGAGGCGTATTTGTATCCAATTCCTGATACTGATCTACTCCGTATAACCCTTCAACTCTGATATCGGGGTTCTCTTCCATGAACGCCTCGAAGAAGGGTTCGAGGAAAGAATCCTGCCCCGTGTGCGCCACGACGCGCAGAACCTGCGTATCGCCGTCGTTTTTATTGTTGCCGCAACCCGCCATCGGCGCAACAGCCGCGACGCACAGAACGGCGGTCAACAAAACGCATAATAAACTCTTTTTCATGATTTACCTCGCTTTTATATATTTTTTTGTTTTTTTCTGAAGAATATCGCCGCGGAAGCGCCTATGAAAACAGCGAGCGCAAGTATCGCGGAGTAATAGTCGAAACCTATCGCGCTGCCGCAACCGCTTACTTTATCCTGTTTTCCGGCAACCGCCGTAACGTTTACTTTTACTTTAACGAATCCGCCGTCGGTAGTGAGCGTAAAGGTACGTTCGCCGCTCGCGCAGTTCATAAGGAATTCTTTGCGGATGGTAAAGTTGCCGTCCTCGTCGATAACGTAATCGGACGTGGTTATATCGGAACCGGTTACCGAAGTAAGATATGTTCCCTTAAGATCGAGTCTGAACGTTACGTCCGCAGGGGTTCCCTTGTTGAAAGAAGCGGTGCTTTCGCCCACTACTTCGGGAGCGGCGGGAGTGGTATCGACAACGTGTACGGTAACGATAACGGGATCGCCTATGCCGCTGGAAATTTCAAAGTCGTAATCGCCTTTACCTATTGCGTTAAGATAAGACCTGTATATCGTGAGTGTATTGCCGCTGAAACCGTAAGCGTCGGCGGAAATGTTGTTGCCGGTAATGGTTATATCCAACCCGTCGGAATCTATCTCGAAAGTGATGTTGGAAGTTCCGGTATATACGTCGTAATCCTTTTCCGCATCGCCTATAACGGAGATGATCTTCGGGGTGGTAACTACGCCGGTATAATCTATGGCAGTATCGTCGAACGCGAAGTTTACTGCGAACTGATCCACGACCGCCGTCGCCTCGTTCTCAATCAGGATAACGTAATAAAAATTGGCGCTCGTAAGAGAGGAAACAAGGTCGTAATCGGGCAAGCGCTCGGCGGCAACTTCCCTATCGAACATTTCCTTTAAGGTTATGGTATAAGATCCGGCGGCCTTGATATCGAGCAGGCCGTTAAGCCCTATATCCCTGCCTATACCGTTGGGATTTTGAATTACCAACTGGGTATATATCTTCGAATTTTCGTTTACGCCTTCAAAAGATCTTACGCTGAACGACATAACTATATTTTCGGGGTGAGTGAAATCTACACCCTGTACAGGCGTCATCCAGGCGCGGAAACCGGCGTAAGCGCCGCCGACCTGCGAGAGTTGAACGCCGAGGACGTTACCGTCAATATCCCTTACTATTTGGGCGACGGAATTCTGGTTGTCCGTGGGAACGGTCGCTATTTCCTCTATGGAAGGATAGCAGATCTTATAAGCGTCGTTTACGATATGCACTTGGGTTTCCGCAAAGGCGTTTTCGGTGGTTTTCGCCGTGTCGAATTCTACGCGGATACTCGTAAGCCCGTTCGCGAATTTCGTGGTATCGATGCTGAACGCGGGAACGAATACGTCTTCATAAACCTTTATATCACCAACGTAAACTATCATCTTTTCAAGTGTGTCGGTATCGTCGTTCACCTGCTTTTCCACCTGAACGAGCAAGCCGTTTTTGACTATGGAATTATACGCGGGCGTTTTGATAACTGGCATTATGGGGTTTTCTGATACGGATACTTCGAAGGAAGCCGTTTTCGCCTCGTCCTGCGCTCCGGTAACGGTTTTACCCGTTACGGATACGGTAACGGTAACTTTGCCCGCTTTCATGAATTTTACGGCGCCGGTTTCGGCGTCTATAGTTGCAAGGGAAGGATCGGAAACCGACCAGACGACTGCGGGGGCAGTGGCGTCGGAGGGATCTATCCTCACGTCGAAATCGAACGTGTCGCCGGCGAGAGCCGAGGTTACGCCGTTAGTTACTTCTATCGAGGTAACCGGTACGGGCGTGGTATCCGATATATCTATGCTGAAAACGGCGTAAGCGCGGTCGTTTTCCACGCGGAAATATTTTTTACCTACGGAAAGCGTTTTAAGATAATCGAGTTTAACGGTAACCGTTTCGTTTTCACCCGTTCCTTCGGTAAGAACGTATCCCTCGGCGGTTATGGCGGCGTCACCTACTATCGCCGCGCCTTCCGCGTTGTAAGGGCCGGTAACCTTAGTGAGCGGGTTACCGTTGGCGTTTACGGTAAAGGTTACGTCCTCCGACTGCGTGAATTTATCTATCGCTTTTTCCGTTACGTCGATCCTCGGAGCGGTAGCCATTACCGCCAAAGGAACGGAAGAATAACTCGCTACCGTAACGTATTCGACTTTTACCGTCGCGCCGCTGTCGGACATGATCATAACGTCTATATTCGCGTTGCCGTAAATATTAGCGCGGTTGCCGTCGCCGCCCGCTACGGTGCGGAGATCTATTCCGCCGAACTCGTTCGTATCTCCGTTATAATCGGTTATCGCCCAGTCGAAATTTGCTTCCGACAAGGACGTGTCGTCCGTCAGAGTAGCCGAGGAAATACGGAAACGCACTCTGCGCACGGTTCCAGCCTCGTTGCTCTCGTAGAACTTCGCCCCTATTTCTATGGCGTTCAGCGATTCTTTTGTGCCGAAATCTACCGTTAAAGTAGCGGGATCGGCTATATTGCAGTTGGTTATCGTAGCGTATTTGCCATCGGCGCTCACAGTGACCGTGCTCGAATTGAGCCATTCGAATCCCGCCATCATCTGCGGTGTTATTACCTGAACGGGATCGGTAACGTCGTCGCCGCCATCGTTGGATACCGCCACCGTTTTAGTTGCGGTAAAGGTTCCGGATTTGGTTTTATACACCGCCTTTATAACGCGGTCCGTACCGTTTTTCAGGCGGGTGGTGTCCAGATCTATTGCCTCGGCGAAAGGTCCTTTGTAAACGCGGTTAAAGTCCACGTAAATTTCAAGGGGATCGTTCTCCTCTTCTTCTCCGCCGTCAACGACTTTCGAAACGTTGAGCCTCGCGGTGCCCGAAAGCGTTTCTTCCGCCGAAACGGATATTTCGGTGGCGTCTGCGTGTGCGAAAGAAAGATTCAGCCACAAACCGACGCTCGTCAATGACAGCGCCATTAAAAATGCGACCGCTATCGACACAAGTTTTTTTGTTCCTGTTTTTATCATTTTTTACCTCCTGATAAATATTATTTGCTAAGGGTTAACATACCCTAAAATTGCTTTCTGCCCCGTTTATCGTTCGTCACTCCATTATTTTACCCCCTGTTTATTTATCATTTAACCGTTTACCTTGTAAGTAAGTTTGTTACAGTCGCCGGTCACGACGTCGGTAAGCGTAAACGAATTCGGCGAAGAATCTCTGTAAATTATTTTCAGATCGGCAAGAACGACGTACGCGTCCGCATCGCCGCTCGGCGATATTACTAATCGCACGGTCTGCTTGCCGGTAAGCGGCTTTTCTCCGTTATACTTGGTTATTTCTTCGTTTATACGATAACATTGCGTTCCCTTTTTGTTAAGACCTGCCAAAAGGAACTTCGTCTTTACCGGAAGATCCGGACATCTTATGGCGACCGTAGCCGAATAATTATAATCAGACAGAGTGAAATACAACAGAGGATCACGGTCGAAGTCTATTTCCACCGCCTCGCCCATCGCGTAGCCGCCGCTTTCCGCGCAGGCTATTTTTACTCCGTTTCCTACCTGATTCAAATTGACGCGGTCAGTTTCGAACCTGTTGATTATATCGCTTGCCGTAGGCGCGTAAACGGTTTTCGCGGGATCCGCGGGGTTGCAGATATTTATCTTTACGGCGGAACGGTCAGTCTGTCCTTCGCTGCTCTTTACCGATACCTCTACCCGGTAATTGCCGTTCGGATAATCGGCGGTATCTATAGCGAACGAAGATACGGGTTTGCCGCCGTAAGCCTTTAGTCCGTTTACCGTTATCGCGAAGTCCTCTATATCAGTATAAGAGCCGACGGAAACGTCGAATTTGACCTTGCCCTTCACGCTTTCTTTCTGAACGTTGTTCCCGGTGGTAAGCGATACGGAAGGTTTCAACTTCGCTATGGTCTTTCCGCCTGCCTGAATAATGTTACCCTTCTTTATTATTATCTGCGACGCGGGAATAACGGTCACCACGCGGGCGCTTTCCGCGGGGATCTTTATCTTTACGTCGCCCGTAAAGGTTTTGGTAACGTATTCGCACCGCACGGTATCGAACAGCCTGCTCGCCTCTTTCGCGGATACGGTTATTTCCTTTTCCTCTTTGTAAGGGTTGTAATATAAATACGAAGGATAAGCGTTTGCGCCGTAACTGTCCGTCTTATTAAGGTCGATACGCAAGATCTGCGAAACGTCCGTCTTATCTATCAGCCCGCCGAACATTCCTACGTGTACGCCGCCGTATATTCCGAAATCGGTTTGCCCCCAACCGTAAACGGTAGGATCGCCGCCTACGTAAGGAGTTTTGCCGTTATAATGCATACGCGCGCCCTCGTAAGGGATAACGCCGTCCTCGTCAAACGGCAATGCTCCGCCCATACTTTGATTTTCCGACGGGACTTCATTCGGGAAGAATATCCGCGCGTTGTTCGAGGCGTTCAAAAACCATTTGCCTATATCCGTGGCAAAGCGCGGATCGTATTTCGCTATAGGCGCAAGCACGCTGCCCAAGCGGAAAGTGTTCATGGCGAATGCGTAACTCACGTTTTCGTTGGTAACGCCGAAAAGTCCGTTATAACTGTATTTGCCGGTATTCGCGTCGGTTATTACGCCCCAGTCGGGCCGAACGTCGCTGTCCGCATCGAAAATGAAATTCAGAAGTTTTTCCACGTCGTATTGTTTATCGAAGTAGAAGTTCATTATAGCGGCCATAAGAGGATTGAAGTCCTGCACAACCTCGTAGTAGCCGTTAAAAACAGACTGCTCAAGGTTATCCATACAAAACTCCATCGCCTTTAAGTATTCGGCTTTTTTCGTCTCTTTATCCGAAATGCGGTAAGCGCAATACAAAATATACGCTATCCCGCCCTGAGAAGGTTCCAGCCAACTGCGGCCGATCGCGTCGGTATAAGAAGGCCGCATCGAAGAAAAATTAAAAGATTGAAAATTAAAACTTACGTTGCCGTCCGCGTCTTTGAAATACGGCAGGGCATCTACCCAACGGTCGGCGCCCCTTATCATCTGCTCGCGCAGGGCGGTTTCGGACGGATATTCCGCCGCTATCTGAGAATAGAGTATCTGCGGATACATTTCGTACCAGAAGGTTTGCCCCGATACGGAGTTCGGGCGGTTCAGAACCAACCCTTCCGGCCCTACGTAATCGTCCGCTATCATCTCAATAAGATCGTAACCCTGCTGCGAAGATTTATCTATACCCGCCCAAGTGGAAGAAAGCAGACTTGACAACACGGTTATGCCTTCCTGTCCGCCGGGATAATACGTTCCACCGCCAGAACCGTCGATATGCCCTACGTACGAGGGAAGGCCGAAAGTTCTGCCGCTCTTTGCGTTTTGAGTTACGTCGTCCCAATAACCTATAGGCGCATAAGTGTTTTTGTCCATAGGAACGTAATCGGGATTATTGAGAAAATCATAAACGATCGCGTCCTGCTTTTGCGCGATCTGTTTATAATCCATATATTTATAGTCCGTTTGAACGGACGGCATATGCGAAACGGCGCGCAAACTTTTTTGACCGAATTCCGTTTGCCCCTCTATATATAATTCGTCAACAACGGCAGCCGAATCTTCATCCGCCTTTTTCTTGTCGCTTGAATTACACCCTATACAGCCAAACATCAATACGGCTCCCAAAGATATCGAAATAAGTTTTGCCGCTCTCGTCGTTTTTTTCATCATATTCCTACCTATAGATCGTCTTTTACCTTTTGAATAGATTATACCATCGTAATCATATCTTGTCAAGATTTTTATTTTTTTACGTAAAAACCCGAAAACAAGCCGTTTTTTAAACCTGTTTTCTTCAAATGCCAATATTTTTATTACGTAAAAAATTGACAAATTGCTTTTTACATTTTATAATGGAAACAGTAAAAATT
>JAFTDZ010000117.1 GCA_017453885.1 Clostridia bacterium | reverse complement strand
TTTTCCTTCTTTCTCCTCTATTATTTTGCCGAACTCGTCGGTAAAAAACTCCTCGCCGTTTACCGTTACGGTTTTAATAGTACGGTTTTTATACCAACCCGCAAAGAAATGGTCCGGCATATACAGCGCTACGCTCGTGAGCGAACCTTTTATTCTCGAACTGTCCGTCGGCTCGGTGAGTTTTATGCGGATAACGCCGTCGGCATCGGCGGAAAACGCGGAAGAATCGGGGTTGAACATATCTATTAGGGTAACGCCGTTTCTACCCATAAAATTACCGCCGTTTCCGTCGTAAGTTACGGAAATCACATAACCTTGCGATTCGTATTCGTTTATCAGCGTTTTGCTTTTACATGCGGCAAGGCACATGCAAAGAGCAAAAACGGAAACGAGCAATATAATAATTTTATATTTTTTCATAAAGTCTTTCTCCATGCCTTTTCGGTGCAAATTGTGCCTTTTATTTATTGCTATATTCGTCATCGGCATTTTCCTCAACGGCTTCGGCAGTTTCGGAAAGTTGTTCGTCGGTATTACCCTCTTCGGATTTTTTCCTTCCTTTAACCCCGTTCTTCTTTCCGGTAATGAGAATATAGGCTACAAATCCGCCGGCAACGACCAACGTGAGGGCAAAACCGAAAATATTGCCCTTCATAAATTTGCCGAATGCGGAAGGTTCTTTTTCGGGCGTAGGTTCGGGAGTGTTCGATCCGCCCTCGTTTTTGAGATACGCGATGGAAGATTCCGCCTTAACGAGGTCGGAATAATTCGATACGAGCGCCTTCTGTTCGTAAGAAGTTATTTTGTCATATGCACTTCTCACGTATATAACGCGGGCTTCATCGGAAAGCGATATGTCTTCCGGCTTAGGCAACGTGCTTATCAGATTTATCACTTCCAGCGTCTGTTCGTTCGCCGCAGGGCTTCCGTTCAGAACCGTTCCGAAATATCTGGAGAGAATAAACGAATTGTAATTTTGCCCGTTTGAAGGTTTGACCATTACGAGGCTGCCGTCCGTATGGCCGATGCGCCCCACGAAGTTTGCGCCGTAATAGAAATTGTTCGTTCTCGAAGAAATATTCCACATATAATATTTGGAAATGCCGAGCCCTACGTTATCGAGATAATCTCCGCTTATAGGCAGATTGCTGCCGGAATAAGCGTAGGTTTCGTCAAACTCCTCTTCCAGAACAGGCGCGGTATATCCGAGGAAAGTGACCGTTTTAAGATTTATGCAATCGTAAAACGCCTTGTCTCCTATCGCCTTAACGGTATGCGGTACGGTCACGTTCGCAATCGGTGCGCCGTCAAACGCGCGGGCGGAAATTCTTACGGTTCCGTCGGCAATAACGAAATTTACGTCCGTGCGGGCAACGGGATACGAAACGAATTCGAGCCCGTAAGGAACAACTTCGTAAAGCGCCCCGCCTATTACTTTTACGTGATCGGATACGCTGTAGTCTTCAATGAACTGTTTTCCAACAACCTTTCCGTTAAATTCGATGTCGGCGGTTTTGCCGAAAGATTCTATCGCGCAGCCGATAAACGGGTTTTCGCCGAGTTTTACAAGTTTTTCACCGAGTTTTACGTCCTTTACCGCAGAGCGGAAGAATGCGAAATCTCCTATATGTTCCGCGCCGGTAAGATCCGCTTCCTCAAACGAAGTATAGCCGAAAGCCATTTCTCCTATCCCCGCGATGCCTTCCGTTCCGTTTACCGCGGTGAGTTTCTCACAACCGTAAAAAGCGTAAGCCCCTATCACGGCTCCTTCTTTGAAGTCCGCTTGTGAAATCGGCGTATAAGCAAACGCATGATCGCCTATCGAAGATACGTTTTCGAGATTTGCGCTTTCAACCGAAGTTAAAGAGAACGCGCCCGCGCCTACTTCTTCAACGGCGTCGGGAAGATCCGCCTCTTCGAGCGAAACGCATTTATAGAAAGCGTAAGCGGGTATGGAGGTTATTTCCTGCCCGAACGTTACGGAAGAAATTTTACCGTTGTAGGCGAACGCATATTCGCCCAAAGATACCGCGGAAGAGAGATCCGCCTCGGTAATAGAGGGAGCAAAGGCCGTGTAGAGATATTCTCCGCCGTAAAGCGCTCCTCCCTCGGAATATACTTCCGTGGCATTTACGAGAACGTTTCTTCCTCCCTCCTGCACTATCTTATAATCCGGAACCTCTATGCCCGAAAACGCGTGTGCGCCTACCGAAACCGCTTCGGAAAGATCTGCCGAAGTTATTCTGTAATCGTTATAAAACGCATAATCGCCTATTGTTGCGCCGCTGCCGAGCGTCAAAGCGTTTAACCTGACGTTGCCGGAGAAGGAATATGCGCCGAGAACGGCTCCTTCGCCTATCGTTACGCTTGTGAGAACGGAACGGGCGGCATTGTTTATATCCAGCCTGTAATAGTCATACCTGTCGCCGGTGTCGTTGCCGAATTCGTCTTTTACGGTATAAACGTAAGATACGTAAGCCCCGATGCCGTTATCGTTGATTATGCTTTCATCCAGCGTGCTGAAAAACGCGTGGTCGCCCACGGTAACGTTATTACCTATAACTACGGTTCTCAGGTCCGCGCAGTCGGCAAAAGCGTAACTTCCTATCACCGTTCCGTCGGGGATATTAACGGACGTAACGGATGTTTTGGCAAACGCATATCTGCCTATTTCCGCCACGTTTTCAAAACTCGGAGTACGGTTTATCTTTGTGTTTTCAAAGGCGTAATCGCCTATCGTGGAAACGGTATCGAGTTCTATGCTCGTTAAACTTTCACAGCCGGAAAACGCGTAATCGCCTATATACAGGGCAGAATTCGCTTTTATGTTCGATACCGCTTTATTGCCCGCAAACGCGCCTTTGGCAATACGTACGGCGTCGGTTTTGATAACTCTTATGCCGCCCTCGAATTTGCCGCCGTAGTTGGGGGCGACGGTCACGAGTTCGCTGTTGTCCGATACGTCGTTCCCTCTGTAAACGAGCGCTCCGCCCTCTCCCGCGTGCAGATTAGCGTTTGCCGGATCGATAGTGAATTTTTCCACTTTTGTTCCGGCAAAAGCATATTCGCCTATTACGGTTACGTCTTTACCGAGTTTTACCGAAGATAGCATCGAGCAGCCTCTGAAAGCGTTGGCGGCGATAACCGCGGCGTTTATATCTACCGAATAAAGGCTTGCGCATCCGCCGAATACGTTGTCGCCAATCTTTATTTTGCTCGCCTTGAATTCCGCGCTCGTGAGATATTTATTGTTATAAAAAGCGCCTTTGCCGAGCGACTGCGAAGTTACGGGCAGAGATATGTTCTGTAATTTGCAGTTTTCGAAAGCGTAATTGCCTATTGCTACCACCGAGGAAAAGTCCGCATTTTCTATCGAACACCCCGAAAATGCCTTTTCGTTGATGAATTTAACGTTTTCGAGATTTACGGTTTTAAGTTTTCCGCAACCGGCAAATGCCGAAAGCCCTATGGTTATGAGAGATTTAGGCAAAACAACTTCTTCAAGCGCCGTGAGTTTTGCAAACGCGTAAGAATTGATCGTGGTTACGCCTTCGGGAATTATCACTTTCGTGATCTTTTCCCAACCTTCTTCATAATGCCCGTCTCCTATAGGGGCGGGTTTGATGAAATAAGGATCTTCCTTATCTATAACGTCTCCTGCGGAAAGATCTTTATCGACATATTCGTAAAGGGAGAAAGCGTAGTCGTTAATCGTTGTAATTCCCTTATCTCCGGGAATATCGACTACCCCGCCGAGACCTTTGTAGGCGTTCAGATACATACCCTGATTTACGTAAGGATCTTTTACGGTAACGGCTATTCTTGCGGAATATCCGGAAGATTTCAACGGAGAATCGTCGTTTTCCTTATACATTACGTTCACGGTAACAACGGTGCTGCCCTTGGCGAGCGCCGTTACGACTCCTTCTTCCGTTACGGACGCTATTCTCGAGTTGCCCACGCTGTAAGTGACCACGGTGTTGTCGGGATAATAAGAATCCAACTGATAATTCACCTTTATCATTTCCGACGGGAACATCGAGACCGAAGTGCCTTCGTCAAACGCGCGCGAATTTCCTATTTCTCCTATTTCTCTCTCGCTTGACGACGGAGAATAGAATGCTTTTACCGTTTCGTAACCGGTGAGAGCGAATTTATTCGTCCATATAACCGAATACCTGCCGTTATAGCCCTCATCGCCCTCGCCGAGAACTTTGACAGTTAATTCGGCGGTCACGTCGGAATTTTTTCCCTTTGCGGTTATTACCGCAGTTCCGCTCGCCTTGGCTATGATCGTTCCGTTTACAACGGTGGCTACTTCGGGATCGCTCGTTTCGTAATCGAGCACGCTGAGCCAACTGTCGTCAGGGAAGGCTTTTATTATATCTCTTACCGGCTTGGTTTCGTTGGGGCTTAACCTTATTTCCTCCTCCGTAAAGGCAATACCGAGAATCTCGTCAGGCAATCTGATTTCATAAGTTGCCTCGTTAAGAGCGTAATCGTAAACGTTTACGATGTAAGAGTTGTTGTTATAAACAACATCCACACGGCCGCTGCCGTAACTTATTCCGGCAGATTGCTTTATGCTTTCTATATAATCCGTGAGTTCGACTTTTACTACCGACGTAGAATTGTACGACGAGATCACCGGCGTTACGTATTTGCCGAAACTCGCCATTTCAAACATATAGTCGCCGCTCGTAGCGGGCCTTATCTGCCCGAGAGAAAAGCCCATGGCATAGTGATTGTCATAAACGCTTATTTCCGCAAAGTAAGACGTTTTTTTGCTTGTTCTGTCATAAGTGGTGCTGTATGTTACGTCCGTTACGACAGGCGCCTCGAAATCCACGTAAAGCGGGAACTCGAAAACGTTTCTCAAATTCACGGCGTCCTGTTCTTCCTTAGTGCCGTAATCGTTATACGCCTTTACCGTAACGGTATATTTTGCGTTGTTTTTAAGGTTGTGATCGAGGGTTTTGAAGTCGACTTCCATACTTGACGGGAAAACGTTGCCCGAACTGTAAGATTTGCGTTGATTGCTTCCGCTCTTGTTGAAAACCACTTCTCCGGTGGCGTCGTCGGTAATGGTGAGATCCCATTCCTTAACGTTTCTCAAAAGCCCCGCGTATATATTTCTTATCTGCGTTACGGCAGAACCCTGCCCCGCTTCGTAATTCGAAATCGCTATCTTGTTGCGATCTGCCGCTATCTGAGTGGAAGAAGGATTTTGCGTGAAAACGTATTGCCCGAGTGTAACGATATAATCGCTGTAGGTACCGCCGATAATCCTCGTGGCGTAGGCGTCGGGCATAAGTTTATCCACTTCGTCAAGCCCCTTGTTCAGATCGTCTTTATCGGTATCGTACAACTCTTCGTCGAAAATCGGGGCTACGTTCCAATCCCCGAAGAAAGCGAGGAAAGGCGCGTTCATGCTTACGGCGGCGCCGCTATTTGCCGTTAAAGTAATAAACCCGTCAACAAACATTCCGTTTGCGAAATGATCTTTAAGGTATTTTTTATCGGCGTCGGAAAGCGTGAGTCTGACCGTCACCTTTGCCGTACCGTTCGGCGTTACCGAAACCGCGCTGCCCGAAAGCGACCCGCCGCCCGTTACGGAAAGAACTTCCGTTTTCGTTCCGGCAAGGAGATAACCTTCCTGCGTTGAAGTCTGCTCGTCGTGACCGGTATAAGTGGCGCCGACTCCCTCGGTGCTTAAAACGGAATTGACGTCGTAAGAAACGGTTTTTCCCGTTACGTTGGTTATATCGAAAACAACGGTATATTCGCCTTTTTGCTCCTTGTCGTCGCCGTATTCGATTTTTGTTTTATCCATCGGCCCGTTTTTGTCAAAAGTTGTGATATATGCCGACGTTTTTACCGATTTGTTTATGTTTACGAGCCCCGCGCCCTGTTTCCTTACGGAGGCGGGTATCCCGTTTTTATTCTTTATTATATCCCCCGTTGACATCATCAACTGATTTACGTACGCCGTTATCTGTTGCGGAGTCGGGTTTCCGAAAACACCGCTGTAAGTAACGTATTGGCGGATGAGCGCCGTCGCTCCGGCAACGTTGGGGCATGCCATGGAAGTTCCCGAAAGCCTGTCGTACGATTGCCCGGGAACTGCCGAATATATCTCGCCGCCGTGGCCGGTTATTTCGGGTTTGATTTTAAGATCGGACGTCGGCCCCCAGGATGAGAAATCCGACATGAACGGCCCCGCCGTATTTGAGCGGCTTATGATTATTTTTCCGGTTTCGGGAGCGGCAAGAAGTTCGCCGTCGTCCTGCGATATAGAACAAACCGCTCCGATATCGGCGCCGACCTGCATGGATATCTGGCCCGATATATTGTTATAAATTATTGCGCCGGCTGCGCCCTTTTCGATAAGGGCTATCCTCACCTTCTCTTCAAACGTTGTTATTCCGCGCTTTATCAGAACGATTTTACCGCGGTAAAATTCTTCGTCGTTCGGATAATCGGAAGATCTGCCTATGCCCGGAATCGTAACGTACTCGAATTCCTTGCTGTCTGCGCCGGTATCTTTAAGTATATCTTCCACAAAATTCTTATATTTACCGGAAGACGTTGCCGCTTCGTTGAAATATATGATCTGGTTACCGTATTTGAGGTACGGAGTGCGTACGCCGTTTACCGACGCCACCGAAAGCGACGCGTTATACGTGGAAGGAGATCCTACCGTGCCGGAATCCGGGTTGGACGTTAAAGGATTAGTTCCGTTTTTTGTTGAAGCGGTAGTGGCGTTATTATTGTTTCCCGCGGCGGTGATAAGCGAAATGCCCGCGCTTTTTATACTGTCGTATATTTTATTTACCTGCTCTTCATCGGTTTCTCTCGAAAAGCCGCACGCGGAACCGAGAGACATATTTATCACGTCTACTCCGAGTTTTACGCAGTCTTCAAGCGCCGCCAGTATCCAGGAAGATTTCGCGCCCGTGGTAGTATCGGAAAACACCTTCATTATGGCGAGTTGCGCGTTCGGCGCAACGCCGGTGATAACGTCGTCCTTACCGGCAATGATGCCCGCAACGTGCGTGCCGTGTTCGGAGTTTATCGGTAGAACATCGGGGTCTTTATCGGCATAATCGTAGGCATACGGCACCTTTTTGTTCATATATACGTCCTGCGCGGTAAGGCCCGAAGAAAGCTTTGCGGCTACGGTGTCGGACACGTTTACGGAATAAATATCGGCAGGGTCGTTAGAAGGGTTGACCTTTATTTTATTTCCCGCCGAATCGAGCGTAAACTTCTCCCTCGACGTTGAAAAGTTGCTTACGCTGAACGCTGTATGGGTATAATCGAGACCGGTATCGAGAATTGCTACCACAACGCCGTCTCCCTGATAAACGGAACCGGCGCTGTTGAATATACCCGTAGAATATACGTCTACCTCGTTGGTAATAACTTCGGTGGTGGCGGCGGGTTCGTAAACTTCACCTACGATAAGCGTAACATTGTTGCCGAGCGCTTCTCCCGCCTTTTTGAAATCTCCCGCTTTTACGGTTATTTCAAAGCCGCTCAGAATAGTATCGTAAACTTCTCCTACGCTGTATTCTATACCGGATCTATCAAGTTTTTTAAGCAGTTTTTTCCTTTCGGTTTCGGATTTTCCGGCTATTGCGGCAGCCTCTTTCGAAGCGACGTACTCATTAAGGCTCACCGCCTTTTCTGACGCGCAGTAACGATCCATCAACGAAGCGGAGCCGTTCATGGATACTATAACGGATATTTCGTCTTCGCTCTCAACGTCGTCCGGCAGTTTGTAAATAACCGAGGGATCGAAAAATTTGTCGGTATCCGTCTTGACGAGGCCGCTGATATCGGTTATATCCTTATCGGCGAAAATGCCGGAAATCTCCCGTTCGCCCGCAAGAGCGTTCGCCCCCGGGTTTACGTTAATCGTAATCGCGCCTAAAAGGAGACTGAGAGTGAGAATTGCTGATAAAATTTTTACCGTTGTTCTATAAATTTTTGTCATTTTTTACTTTTCCCTTTATTTTCGGTAAGGGAGCCGTGGTAGAATTCAGCCTTTATCGGCCGCGTTTTTTTCGTCTTCTCCCTCATGCGTAAAAACCGCGGGTTCGCCGTTTTCACCGAGTTTTATTGTATATTGACCGCCGTCGGTAGTGGTTACGGAATAAGTTTTGGTCGCCTCGTTATAATCGTAATTTTCAACAAAATAATTGTTGCCGTTGTAATTTAACACGATTATTCTGCCGTCGTCGAATATCTCGACGTAAGATTTTCCGTCTTCGCTTGCGTAAACGTTCATCTCTATCGGGGTAACGGAAACGGCTTTATACGTGTTTACCTTATTTTCGTTTTCTAACGACGTGTTTTCGTTCTCCGTGAAATCAACGCTGTAATACGTGCTCGAAAGAAGTTTTCCGTCGGTTTTTACGGGGTTATCGTCGTCGTCCAGAACCGTTTCGCCGTTATCGTCCTTTTTATCGACCTGTTCAAAAGTACGGCTTACAAAATACGTTCTGCCAGAATTCGTAATACCGCCCGCAAGTTTAACGGTTTCATATACAGATTCGCCGTTGTCGCCTGTTTCTTCGGTTTTAACGGCGAGCCCTACCTGCATAAACGAACCCAACACGCGCGATTCGTTATCCGAGGCTATATATCTTTCAACGGTCACTCTGTATTCGCCGTCTGCGGTTTCAATGGTCTCTTCTCTCGTATAGGCGTAAACAAAATACCCTGTGGCCCTCACTACGTTGTGTACTTCAAGCCTGAAGTAAAGCCTGTAAACGTATCCGCCCGATTCAACGGTTATTCTGTACAAACCGTTATTTTGGTTATATTCATACGTTTCGTGTTCGATTTTAAGAATATTCCCTTCATAATCGTAAAGGCCGGTAAGTTCGCGGAAATCGGCGTCAACGTAAGAATTCACCACGTCGCCGTTTTCATCGTATTCATACGCCATAGAGAGAATTCCGTAAAGATCGTTCTGCACGTAACTGCGGGCAGCCGCAGGGCCTTGAGAAACGTAAATGCGGTAATACCCGTCGATAAACTTGTATGCGTTATAAGAGGTAATTCTCTTAAGCCCCTTTACTCTGAAGGTACTTAGGCTTTCGCCGACCGTATCAACGCCTTTGAAGTGAACGTCTTCCAGATAAATGTAAAAGTCGTTTATTCTTGCATATATCACGGTTTCGTCGGTTTCTTCGTCGGTTTCCCTGTAAACATAGCACGTATATTCGTTGGAACCTATTTTCGCCCTGCCTTCGATCCCTTCGAAATTCTTAGCCCCGGTAGGAGCAAAACTGATTTCGGTAACTTCTTCTTTTACTATTTCGGTTTCGCTTTTCGCTACGGGGATAAGGAATTTGAACTTGCCGTCTTCGGTTTTGTCCTCCGCTTTATCTTCGCGTTGGAAATGTATGGAATATCCGTTGTTTGAAAGATAGGTTTTTCCGTTATACACCTTCTCGTCGCCGAACTCGCCGAAATCTTCTTCCACAAATCCGTAACGGCTTGCGTTTTCATCTCCGGCGGCCTTTTTATACAGAGTGATCTTGTTATCTTCTACCGTATAATAGAACCTTTCCTCGTGATTGAAAACGGCAAAGCCCGCTTTTGAAAAAATAAGAGAATCAAGTTCTTCCGTATAGTACCCGCGCGAAGTGTTCTTTATGGGAACTATCGTTCCGTCCGAAACGTAGTAATTAAGAACGTATCCGTTTTCTACGTCGTTCATATCTTCAAAATACAGAAGATCGTCGGTTATAAGAACGTAGGAGCCGTTCTGCACGTTGCCCTTCGAATCGTAAAGGGTGGCGCTTCCGTTATCGCTGAGTACAAGAACCGTCCAATCGTCGTCGTTTACGTAAGACATGACCACTTCGCCGTAAAGGCGGGTTATTTCTCCGTACGACGCATCGCCGATCGTGTATCTGAAAATTCCGAATTTTCCCACATAAGTCGCGCCGCCGCCTTCGGTAGTGTAATTTATGGTTATCAGTCCGTCTTCTCCGATGGTGTAAGTTCCGTCTTCGGCAATATATATCTTTTCGCCGTTTTCTTCGTTGAAAGAGAACACCTTAACGTTTTTGTAACCGTCAAGCGTTACCATCAGACCGGAAAGAGAATTGTTATCGGTAAGCGCGTAAGTTCCGTATTCCGTTCCGCGTTTTGTAAAGGCTTTGCCGTCAAGATCGAAGCAGAAAGATCCGCCGTCATAATTCAAAAGAACGACGTTCTCTTCTTCGATATAATATCTGCCGGCAAAAACCGCGCCGTAATTATCGGTAAACTCCGCCTTGTAGCCGTACCCGTCGAGAGCGAGTTGGCCCGCTTCGGATTGATATAAGCCGTTATACGTTTCGTTGTACGGCGAACAGAGAGACGTCAACCCGTGGAAAAGCCTTATATATTCAAACGAATACTCTTCCGAGGTAAACTTATAAACGTAAACGGTATTGTCAAACCCGGTTGTACGCCCGGTTTCTTCCACAACTCCGTCATACTTCTTTACGCCGTTTACGTAATAACTCGCAACAAAGTGTTCGCCGCTCTTTTCGCCGCTGAACGCTATATACGTGTTGCGATCGTAATCTCTTCCGTTTTCATTTATTAGATAAACGTTGTACGGCGCTGTTTCGAGTTTGGTGAAAGTGCCTTCCGCCTCATTTAGCCTGAAACAGAGATCTTCGACGGAATCCAGAATTACGGCGCTCGCCTTAACTATTCCGTTTTCCTGCTCAAAAGTTCCGTGATACTTATTTTCACCCAAATAAGCGATATAAAAATCTCCCGATGAAAGTATGATGCTGTCGTTTCCGTTCGTATACGTTGCCGAGAAGCCCCCTATATCTCCGCCTTCTTTATTTTTTGCGGAAATAAAGTAATAAGAATTGAGCCCGAGGTAATTTTCGAAAGAAAACACCGCGCTTTTTAAGGTGTAGATATCAAACATTCCGTAACGTTCGGTATCGTTGTCTTTCTCGATACCGGTTATTTCGTATTGATAGTCTTTTATCTCGGAATAGTTTCCGTGCGCCATCCTTATATAGATCCTTTCGCTTGTGTCTTCCTGCAGACCGTAGAAGCCGGCAACGCCTTCCTCCGTATCGTTGAGGATAAGCACCGGCGCAATATATGTGCCTACCACGCCGGAATCGGGATCTTTATATCTGAAGTAATATTCGGCGTATCCTTTGCTTTTTACCTGAAGTTCGTAAGTTACGGCAGTTTCCGTATTATCCTCTTCGTCTATAAGTTCGCCGCCTTCGGATTTTTCGTTTTTAACGATCACGAAACTCCTGTCTCCGCCGCTTAAATGCAAAGTTGCCACATAGCCGCCGAAAACGGAAGACGTGATCGTGTAAAATGCGGTGTGTTCTTCGTTCTGAGCGTCCGTATAAGTGCCGCTGTACATTCCGTCAAGTTTAAGAGATTCGGTTTCGTCCGAAGTTTTGAATTCTCCGTCCAACTCCTCGTTGTAATCGATATAGCCGTAATTTGCGGAACTGTTGGGGTGAATGAGTTTTACCACCGAAACAGCCGAAGTCAACGAGTTGGTAAGAGTCAACTTATCTCCGTCCTTTTCGTAAAAATAATTCACGTTGCCGTCGGGAGTATTCATCTGAGCCGTGCCGAAGCCGGAAAGCGTGAGTTCGTAAGCGCTGCTGTAGGATACGAGCAAGCCGTAAAGATCGGGCCTTTCGGCGCCCGCGTACACTATGCATCTGGATATTTTTCCGAGGTTCATCTCCTCGTCGTTACGTATCCGGAAAACGCGCGCGTCGCTCGAGCCGGAAAGATTTACGCTGCTTAAGCGTATGAACATCGTTTCGCCGTCACGCGGGCCGTAAGTGAAAGTTACCTCGTAATCCTCTCCCTTTTTAAGATACGTGCCTACCGAACGCTGTTCGTTTTCGGCTGAGCGGTTTTCTATAAATATGATACCGTTGTATTCGTCAAACTTTACAGACGTTTTTTTGTCAAGTTGACTTCCGCCGCTATACAGAAAATATTCAAGTTCCGCACGGGAAGAATCGGAATACGCGTATGTGTGATCGGAGTTTATCCTGCATATGAAAATCAGTTTCGATTCGTTTCTGAAAGACGCTTCTTTATTATAATCGTCATACGTGCCCTTAAAATAAACGCCGCCCCTTAAAAGGTATGCCACGGAACCCGCGGTATCGGGCACGAAAAGGCAATCGTTCCCGCCGAACATATTCGTATAGGCTTGCTCCCACACGGCGTAAAGGTTCACGGTTGCGGTTACGGTAATGGATTCATGCGGCTCCTCCGCATCGGTTACGTTGCGGGAGAGAAGTTCAAGGCGGTTCGACTCATAGACCAAAGCGCCGTCGGTAGTGCTTGCCCACCCCTTCAGATTGTAACCTTCTCTTTGGAATACGTCGTAGGGGATTTCGATGTTTTCACCGAATTTCGCCTCTATCGGATCGAGAGTTTCGGCGCCCGCATAGTTCCCGAAGAAATGTACGTAAAAAGTTTTTCTGTTCAGATAGTAAACGTAAACATTCCGCGTTTTATCGGCATCGAGAAGCAATGACGTTACGTTCGATGAATTATCCGCAACGTCGAAACCCGTCCTCGAAATTTCCGGAACGTACGTTTCGCCTACGTATGCAAAGCCGGTTGCGGAAGGCGTTACTTCGGTGTATCCGTCGTTTTCGAGGTTCTGCTCGAACATTCTGACCGTGTATTCCACTTTATATTTAGCGGTCAATCTCAATTCGTTTGCAGTCATTCTCCTGTTGGAGCCGAGTTCTCTGTCTCCCTCGAACCAAGCGCCGAACACAAGCCCCGTTTTAGCCGGAACGTACCCCTCGAGAGACTCCTTCACGTTTGCACCCTCTTTGAGATATACCAAAGAAGGAATACCCGCGCCGCCGTCGGCATTCAGATAAACGGGATAAAGTTCCTCCCATTTCGCGTAAAAGGTAATGTTTTCGGTAACCGTGATTTTTTCAACCGCGTTGCCGGAAAGACCGGCATTGTCATACCAGCCCTCAAACGAATAACCTTCTCTTTGCGCGTCGGCAGGAAGAACGTATTCGGAATTCTTTTTTACTTCGACGCTTTCTATTGCGGAGCCGCCGTTGGTTTCAAAAGTTATTTCAACGGTTTTATTCCCTCCCGCAACAATAAGCACCGTTGTCAAAGCGGCGGCGGCAACCACAACTGCCGCAACGACAATTATTAATATTTTAGTGATTTTTTTCATGTGCTTTACCTTCCAAATTTCGGTATTGACCTTTTTCGGTATTTTTATAAATTCTGAACTTTTGCGCCCCGTTGCCGTTTTCGGCTAACGGGCTTAAAACGTCAATCTGCGGGAATTACATTTATGGGCGAATCTCCGCCGGATTGAATGCTTTCGCTGTCATCGGTCGTTTCTTCAACGGGTTCCGGCTCTTCGCCCTCTTCCCACAAGGCGTACAAAACGGTGCCTGCCGGCGCTTCGGTTATCTTATCCGCCGTATAAACAACGTCGCCGTTTTCCTCCGTGCCCCAACCGATAAAGGTGTAACCGTATCTTCTCGGGCCGGTGAAATCGTTGTTGACTTTTTCATCGTAATATACGTATGTGTTGGTAAAAGTATTTTCTTTTACCTCTACGGAAACTACGTACGTTCCGTCTTCCGAGAGAACGCACCCCCATACAACGGGGCGGAAAGACGAGTTCCACCGAGTGTTCCAATCGACGGGCTCGGAAAGCGCGTCACTGTAAACGGTGGCGTTTTTCGCTCCGTAAAACGAGTGCATTCCCACTTCTTCGACCATGCCGGAAATGATGAACGAACGGATCTTTCCGAGGCCTTTGAAGGCGTAATTTCCTATTATCTTAACGCTTTGCGGAATATGAAGATACGTGAGGTTTCCCATTCCGTAAAACGCATAGTTTCCTATTTCTTCAACGCTGTTGCCCAGCGAAAGGTTCTTTACTCCGTTGCAGTTATAAAAAGCGTAGTTGCCTATTTTTTTAACGGAATTCGGTATAATTATTTCCTCGACGAGGGGAAGGCCGCAAAAAGCGTAATCTCCTATGGTTTCAGTCCCTTCGCCAATAGTTATCTCCTCCACTTTCTCGCACTTGTAAAAGGCTTTTTCTTCTACCGTTTTCAATGAAGAAGGAAGATTTATCGCTTTGAGTTTCACGTCGTTATAAAACGCTTTTTCGCCTATGGTAACGATCTTGTCGTTAAACTGTACTTCGCTGAGCGATCCGCAGTAATAAAAAGCGTAAGGGCCTATTTCTTTCACCTGCGTGCCGCGGAAATTTACGCTGCGCAAACTGTTGCAGCCGTAAAATGCCGATCTTCCTATATATTGCAACTCCGAAGGCAGCGTGGGATTTCCGTAAATATCCGTATTGCCTATGGTCAGCGATAAACATTCGTAAAAAGTATAGTCTTCTATTTTTGTAAGGCCTCTGTTGAGCATTACCATTGAAAGCGCGTAACACTCGTAAAAAGCGCCTTTGCCTATATGCGTTATGTTTGAAAGCCCCGTTATGCCGGTAAGAGAAAACGCCTGATAAAACGCGTAATCGGCAATCCCCTTCACGCTGGATTTAAGCGAAACGGTAGCGAGGGAAATTCTGCTGTCGAACCCCACTACCCAATCGCCCGCGTAAATTATACCGGTGTTCTGGTCGGGAGTTCTCCACAGTTTAGTGTTTCTGAACGCGTA
>JAFTDZ010000116.1 GCA_017453885.1 Clostridia bacterium | reverse complement strand
ATGACCGAGGAAGAGATGACGGACGATCACGGCAGAAAAACCCGTTACACGACGTACAAACTTCAGACGGTTGACGAGAACGGCGTGGTGTATTCGGTCGGCGTGAAGCCCCAACGCGACAGCGATAAGACGCTTCTGCAAATGATACTCAACGCCTTGAATTAGCAATAGGCGCAGCGAGAGGTTTTTCGGTTAAAATGCGCGTTTATATGCGAAATAGGGCACTTTTATATAAAAACCTCTCGCGTTCTGCCCTATATAACCATTAAAAATAAGTTAAAGGAGAACAGAAAAAATGTCAAACATAACAATTAAAAATGTAATTATAGGCGCGGTATTGCTTATCCTCGCGGCGACGGTGGCGATACTCGCGGTGAAACTCAACGACAGCGTGACCACAAAGACGATAAGCAGTTTATCTTTCAAGGTCGGCGGGCTTGACGAGGACGGGTTCGAAGTAAAGAGCGACAGCACCATTGTATCGAAGAACTTCATCTCTGCGGACGGGCTGAAGATAGAACTGAAAGACGGAAAAGTCCGTTACAAGATAGCCTTTTACGATAAAAACAAGAAACTCGTGGGCGAAGTATCCGAGTATTATGTGAGCGATTACGAGGCGGAAGAACTCGCCGCGAACATAGTTTACGCGAAGATAGTTATAGAGCCTACCGCGGACGCGGAAGTGAGTTGGACGGAAGTCAGGAAGTACGCTTCCATGCTCACCATAACGGTGAACAGATAAGTTAATGTGAGAAAAAGGGCGCTTTGCCATGAAATTCAGTTTGCAGGTAACGTTGCCCTTTTTCAAAAAAGGAGAGGAGATAATGAAAACGTGGAAAATAATAGTTATAGCGTTGGCGGTACTTGCGGTAGTAGGCGTATCGGCGTGTATTCCCGCACTTGGAAGCGGAGCGAGCGGAGGTTTGCAAAGTTGCGTTCACGAGGCGGTTACGGATCCGGCAGTACCCGCAACCTGCAATGCAACGGGGCTTACGGCGGGTAGCCATTGCAAAAAGTGCAACGCGGTAATAGTCAGGCAGGAAACAATACCCGTAATTCCGCATACTCCCGAAATCATTCCCGCGGTACCCGCCACGGCAGAGCGCGACGGGCTTACCGAAGGGAGTATCTGCGGCATGTGCGGAGAGGTACTCGTTCCGCAAGTAAGGACGACGTTTACGGGATATACCGTAACGTTCGAGAGCGAAACAATACTTCTTGACGGCGAAGGAGATCTGCAGTACGGAGAAAATTACGGAATACCTATAATGCTGACGAAGAAGGACGGAACGACGGAAGAAATAGAAACGGGAGAAGAGCGAACCGTTGAAAACGTGGTTACGATGTACATACCCGCTCTTGACGAGAGCGTGGAACTCGAATACACGATGGGCGGAATAAGGAACGTTTTGTATAATTACGGTTCGCATAACCCGTCGGAAACGGTGGAACTTACCGGTGACGTAAGTATTTCCGCAAAGTGGTATTACCAGAACTGCATACTTGCGGATTCTATGGTAACTATGGCGGACGGGAGCAGGAAAGCGCTCGGAGATATAGTAGCGGGCGACGAGATACTTTCCTACGATTGGGAAACGGGCGAACTTATATCCAACCCCGTGATCTATGCGAGCAGTCAGGACGACAGCAGGAAGTGGACGACCATACGGTATTTTGTTTGGACGTTCAGCGACGGAACGGTAATAAAGTCGGCGTTCGCGCACAGGTTCTATAACGCCGAACAGAAAAAGTTCGTTCACCTCGAATTCTGGAACATAGGCGACAGGATATATAAAGAGGACGGGACCTTCGCCGCGCTCGTATCGAAGGAAACGGTTTACGAGGAATGTACTTACGGCAGGATAACGGGGCTTTACGGAACTAATTACTTTGCGAACGGCGCGTTGACGGGCGACAGCGAATGCCCTGAAAACATAACTTTCGGGGAAGACTAACGGCGCAGAGCAACGCAAAGGAGGCGGTATTCTGAAAAGGCTTCTACTACTTATGATATGCTGTTTATGTTTGTTTTACGGCACTTTTACCGTAAAAGCAAGCGCAGAGGATATAAGGGATATGGATAATACGGCAATAGAAAGCGACCTCGGAAATCTGGATATAACCGAATATCCGAAGGACGAGAACGGAGCGTATAAGATAATTTATCTGCAGGAATATTGCTATTCCGAAAGGCCTCTTCTCAAAGAAAACTACGGCGTGTATAT
>JAFTDZ010000011.1 GCA_017453885.1 Clostridia bacterium | reverse complement strand
TACACCTTCGATTTTGCCGAAAACAACGCCATGAAACTCAACGGGCAGGGCAAATATATGCTCGTTGACAACATGGAGGACGCCACGCTCAAAGCGGCGATAGAGGGAACGAATGCGTTTACGAAGGGCGTTGCTCTCAGGTATAAAGCGGTTTCCAACTCCGGCGGCGTATGGCATGATCTCACCCCCGCTCTCGTCGTAGGTAAAGTGTATACCATAACGATAAACGGCTACGCCGCGAAGAACGGTACCATCCTGATGCTCCCCTTCCAAGGCGGAAAGCAGGTGCCCGGCAGATCTTATGAATATACCAAAACCGCAAATGCCGACGGAACGACTTCTTACTCCGTGACTTTCACGCACGAAGAAGGCGTTGAGGAATACAACCTCTACTGCACTTCCGAATGCGAACTTTACATCGCTACCGTAAACGTTGCCGCCGTAGAACCCGAAGTTAAATACGAGCGCAACGATTATCACACGCTCACTTTGGCGGAAGTTTTGGCAGAAGGCGGCTACACCTACGATTTCAGCGAAAACAACGCCGCGAAGTTTACGGGCAGGCAGGAATACGTTCTTATAAATAACGTTAAGGACGCCGAATTGAAAGCCGCCCTTCAAAGCACAGGCGCGTTCACGCAGGGCGTCGCTATGTATTACAGCGTATCCGGCAGCGGATTTATCGACGGATTAACCGATATTCTCGTTGCGGGCAATATCTATACGTTGTCCTTCGACGCTTACGTTGTGACTGCCGGATCCATAAAAGTTCTTCCTTGGGCAGGCGGACAGAACGGCGAATTGACTTTCAACGTAACTAATAACGATAACGGCACCAAACATTATTCGGTGACCTTCACACACAAGGCGAATATCGACGATTATAACTTCTACGTGCAGACGTTGTGCGAAATTTATATCGCGAATATCAACTTCTCCGCCACCGAGCCCGAATACGAACCTGAAACCGAAATAATAACTTTGACCGGAACTCTAACCGGCGCACAGATAAATAAATTCGGCAAAGGTACCATCGTAGACGGTTACGTGGAATTTTCTTCCGGAACCGCGAACACGACTTTTGAAATGTTCAGACTTTCGCAACTTGGAATAGAAGGGACGGTAAAATCAATAAAGATGACTGTCAACTATGAAGTTATGGAAGGCTTTACCGGCGAGAATTTGTACCTCAAATGCGATGGGACAGAGGAAGTTAATGCCGCTACTGTCGGTCAGCATACAGGAACGATCAGCGTATCCGCTCTCGATTTCTTCTGTTTGAAATTCGGTAGCGAAACCACCGGTACGGTGCGCGTAACGAGCGTAGTTTACGAGATACAGACAGAAGTAATTAAGCAAGAAGAACCCGAAACCGAAACCATTACCGGAACTCTAACCGGCGCGCAGATAAACAAACACGGTAAAGGCACGGTGGGTGACGGCTATGTGGAGTTTTCTTCGGAAACGCCCGATAAAGTATTTGAAATGTTCAACCTTTCAAATCTTAATATTACGCAAAATATCGTATCTATAAAGATAACTATGGATTACGAAGTAGTATCTCTTAACGACAGCGGTTTGCACTTTTATATAAACGGTGGATTTACCGCTATTCCGGCAACAGCGGGAAATCATACGGCAACCATTGAACCCGCAAAGTTTGATTTCTTCTGTATATACTTCGGTAAAACTACTTACGGTACGGTGCGAGTTACGAGCGTGACTTACGAAATAGTTGTAGAAAAGTAATTCACTACAATAGCAAAAGACTTACCGAAAAGGGCGGCGTAAAAGCCGCCTTTTTCAAGCGGTGAACGCGGTTAAAAAACCGCGCCCGTAAAATAAAAACAAAAAATTTTATAAACGCCTTAAAAACGGTTGACTTTACGCGCGTAATGGTATATAAATCAACTTGT
>JAFTDZ010000115.1 GCA_017453885.1 Clostridia bacterium | reverse complement strand
TGGATATCCGTTACGGTGATATGCGTTCTCTCCGCGCTCACGGCGTTTTTCGCCGTGCTCGGGAAGGATTTTTTATACAAAACGGGTTTCGTTTGCCTTACGTTTCTTTTTTTAAGCACGGGCGTTCTGTTCGCGCTTTATAAAACGGGCTTTCTCGACAGGGTGGACAGCATAGAGGACTTTCGCGAATTCATAGCCTCTTACGGTAAACTTTCGGTAACGCTTTTTTTGATAATGCAGATATTGCAGGTCGTAATTTTACCGATACCTGGCGTGGTCGCCATAGGCGCGGGCGTACTTCTTTTCGGTCCGTTCTGGGGTGCGGTGTTGAGCCTTATAGGCATAGTGATAGGCTCGCTTATCGCGTTCTTTATCGGCAGGGTATTCGGCTATAAAGTGGTAAAATGGATAGTGGGGGAAGAAAACCTCGAAAAGGGATTGCAACTCGTAAAAGGCAAGGACAAAGTGGTGCTTACTTTTATGTTCCTCTTTCCGTTTTTTCCGGACGATATACTGTGTTTCGTATCCGGCTTATCGTCGATGTCGGCAAAGTTTTTTATCGCGATGGTTGTGATAGCGAGGGTAATTTCCACCTTCACAACGGCGTATTCGGTAAACGGCAGTCTTATCCCATACAACACTTGGTGGGGCATACTTATCTGGGCGGTACTGATAGCGGGGGCGCTCGTCCTCGTGAAAATAGTATATTCCAATAGTGAAAAAATAGAAAAATTTTTCAAAGGACGAAAAAAATAACGTAAATAGCCTTTATATAAATTGACTTTTGCGTTCCGTTCGTTTACAATATATTGTGTGGCGTATGTCGGGTACGCTACAAATTATAATAGAGGAGGCGTATTAATGCACAACCCGTTAAACGCCCTGCTCGCTGACACGGCACAAGTCGTTCTTTTCGCGGTTATAGCCGCGGTGGTAGCGCTTGTGATTGGTTTTTTAATAGGTTATTTTTTATACTCTAAAATCAGAGCAAAGAAGATCGGCGACGCGCAAAAGGTCGTCGATAAAATGATTGAAGATGCGCAGAGTGAAAGTAAACAGATAAAAAAAGAGGCCATTCTCGAAGCAAAAGAGCAGGACTTAAAAATCAGGAACGATTTCGAACGCGAAACCAAGGAAAAACGTTCGGAAATGCAAAAACTCGAGGCAAGATTGAACCAGAAGGACGATATCCTGAACAAAAAGGAGATCAACCTTATCAAGCGGAACGATGAGATAGAGCAGGAAAAACGCGATATCGACAATCAGAGGAAGGAACTCGACCGCAAGAGCGAAGAACTTGCCAAGCAAAAAGAAAAGATCGAAAAGCAGAGCGAACTGATGACGGCGGAACTCGAAAAGGTCGCCCAACTCTCCAAGGAAGAGGCCCGCAGGCAACTTACGGAGATAGTTAAGGACGACGCGAGGAAGGACGCCGCGGTATTCGTTCGCAATCAGGAAACTATAGCCCGCGAGGAAGCGGATAAAAACGCCCGCAACATAATCAGTCAGGCTATACAGAAGTGCTGCGTGGATCACGCGTCCGAAATAACCGTTTCGGTTATCCCCATTCCGAACGACGATATGAAAGCGAGGATAATCGGCCGCGAGGGGCGCAACATAAGGGCGATAGAAAACGCTACCGGCATCGAACTTATAATAGACGATACTCCGGAAGTAGTCATCGCATCCGGTTTCGATCCGGTACGGCGCGAAGTCGCGAGGATCGCTCTCGAAAGGCTTATTCAGGACGGGCGCATCCACCCCGCGAGAATAGAGGAAACCGTAGAAAAGGTCAAGAAGGAACTCGATACGACCATTAAGGAAACGGGCGAAAGCGCTATGTTCGACGTGGGGCTTTACGGCATCCACCCCGAACTTATCAAACTTCTCGGCAGGCTGAAATACCGCACGAGTTACGGGCAGAATGTTCTGCAGCACTCGCTCGAAGTCGCGCATCTCGCCGGACTTATGGCGTCGGAACTCGGTTGCGACGTAAACCTTGCCAAACGCGGCGGGCTGCTTCACGACATAGGTAAGGCGGTCGATCACGAAGTAGAGGGCACGCACATTCAGATAGGTACCGACCTTGCGAAGAAATACAAGGAAAGCAACAAGGTCGTCAACTGTATTCAGGCACACCACGGCGACGTAGAACCCACCACTATAGAAGCGGTGCTCGTTCAGGCGGCGGACGCGATCTCCGGCGCGAGGCCGGGCGCGAGAAGGGAAACCACCACAAACTATGTCAAACGCCTCGAACAACTCGAGAATATCGGCGCAGGCTTCAAGGGAGTGGACAAGTGTTACGCTATACAGGCGGGGCGCGAAATACGCGTTATCGTCAAGCCCGAACAAATTGACGATAATCACACGATTTACCTCGCTAAAGACATAGCGAAGAAGATAGAGGAAGAACTCGAATACCCCGGTCAGATAAAGGTAAACGTCATCCGCGAGTTCCGCAGTACGGAATACGCGAAGTAACGGAGCAAGTTTTTCTTGTAAATTAAACTATAATAAATTGTCATCTGCCGTAAAACAGGTGACAATTTTTTTTTATTGTGCTAAAATTTAATTGTTTTCGGAAAAACGGAAGTGCATCATGAAAAAGAAGATTTTTAAGTACGTCAAGGAAGGCATAATTCTCGTGGTATCGGCGTTTCTTTTCGCCGTTTCCATTTACAGTTTCGTGTTCGGCAACGATTTTACGAACGGCGGCGTTTCGGGTATCGTGGCGATGATAAACTATCTTATAAGAACGGATAAGTTCGGCGGGTACATAAACCTCGCTATGAACGTTCCGCTTATAATCCTTTCGTTTGTGGGGTTGAGCAGAGAATTTGCAATAAAAACCAGCGTGCACATTCTGTTTGTGTCGGCATTTTTATCTCTTTTCCCGCTTATAGATAACGGCTCGCTTCAATTTTCGTCCGGAGGAGACGTAGGCAAAAGCGTTATAGCGGCGCTCGGCGGCGGCGCGGTTTCGGGCGTGGCGCTCGCGCTCGTACTCGGCATACGCGGCAGTACGGGCGGCGCGGATATACTCGGCGCCTTCATTCAGCGCAAAAATCCCGCGTTCAGCGTTCAATGGGGTATATTTATCGTAAACAGCGCAATAATCGGTATATCGGCTATCGTTTATTCGTATAATTTAGACGAGGGTAAATTTCGGTTCGGAATGCAGTCCATTCAACCTATAATGCTCGCGCTTATCTTTCAGTTTATCTCCGCAAGGATGTGCGACGTGATAACGCAGGGCGCAAAGACCGCGCTTAAATTCGAGGTTATAACCGATTGCTCCGAAGAACTTTCCGAGGAGATTTTGTCAACCCTGAAGCACGGCGTAACGGTCGTGCCCGCAACGGGAATGTACGAGCATAAGGAAAAGAGCCTTCTTATCTGCGTGGTCAAAAAGAGGCAGATACAGAATTTCAAGGACATACTTAAAAAATACCCCGGCACCTTCGCCTACGTTGCGTCGGTCAGCGAGATAATAGGGGCGTTCAATTCGAGGACTTGATGGATAAAAATAAAAAGAAAATTTCCGTTATAATATATTTTTTCATCGCCTTGGCGGCGTTTGCGGCGCTGATGACCGCAGCCGCATTTTTTGACTACGATATAAGCGTTCTGCTCGCGGACTTAAAAGAGGGAGAATATTATTCGTCGAACGGTTTCGCAAGGTTTTTCGAGGTGTTCGGAGAAATACCCCTGTATATTTTTCTGTGTTACGCTTTCGCCGTAGTATTCTGGAACGCCTTCTACTTCGGCAAACCCGTCGTTCGCTATACGGTGTGCGCGGTCTGCATCGCGGCGGTGGCGCTGTGCTGTTACGCCGTCCCCGCAAGGATACACGGATATATGGTCAGGTTCGGTTCGTCCGTGATAGAGGGTAAGTTGGCGCTCGCGGCGTTCGAAGTAATTACCGGAATGTTTATAGGTATGTCCGTAATGGTCGGCGTAATGTTCACGGGCAAGGAAAATATAAGAACGCAGTTTTCCGTAGCGGTAATAATTCTTTTCGTCGCGGCGTTCTCGCAGGCGGCGGCGCAGGGAATAAAGGTAGTAAACAAGCGCGTGCGCTTCCGCGCCATAAACGTTTACGGCGGGGAATTTACGCCTTGGTATCGTTTTAACGGCTATCCCGAAAGTTTCAGGGCTTTGGTCGAAGTCGCCGGCACGAAGGACGCGATAAAATCTTTCCCTTCGGGGCACACGACCGCCGCGGGCATAGTATTTGCTGCCTTCGCATTTCCGTTCGCCTTCAGAAATCTTTCTTCAAAAAGATACTCGTGGATGTTTTTCGCTTTGCCTTTCTTATACGCGATCACCGTAGCCGTAGCGAGAATAATTATGGGCGCGCATTACCTTTCCGACGTGACTTTCGGCTTTTGCCTTGCGCTTTTGCCCTCGCTTTTCGCCGTATGGCTCGTATATGAAAAGAATGCGGTAAAACCTCTTTCCGTTTACTGCGGAATAAATCGATAAAAGACCGTAAGCGGTCTTTTTTTTATATGCAAATAATTGCAAAAAAAACGGGTAAATGTTATAATATAAAATAACGGAGTAAATTTTCCATAATGCGCGCAAGAACGATAATAGCGATAGGCGGCGGTGAAATAAAGAACAAGACCACGCTTAAAATAGACGAATACATAGCCTCGCTCGCAAAAGAACGCGCGGGCGCAAAAAGGGCGAACGCTCTCTTTATAGGCACGGCAAGTCACGATTTCATGCCGTATTTCAACTCTTTCAGAAAAACTTACACTTCGGTGTTCGATATAAAGGCGGAAGTCGCTATGTCTGTCTATCTCAAGACCGATCGCGAAAGGCTCGCCGAAAAATTCTCCGCCGCGGATATGATATACGTGGGCGGTGGCGACACGAAGTTTATGATCGAAAGTTGGCGAGAGAGCGGTATTGCCGATCTCGTGCTTGACGCATACCGCCGCGGCGTTATAATAAGCGGGCTTTCCGCCGGCGCCATATGTTGGTTTGAGGAAATGTACACGGATTCCGAGATAGTGGCGGGAGATGGTTCCGATTATAAGATCATGCCCGCTCTCGGCGTTCTGAAGGGGCTTGCCAGCCCTCATTACAACGAGCGGCTTGAAGATTTTGACGCGATTTTGTTAAGCGAAAACCGTTCGGCAATCGGCATAGAAAACGATTGCGCCGTGGTTTACGAAAACGAAGTTGCCGCGCGGGCGATATCTTCGGGGGGAAAGGCGTACCGCATCGCCTGCAAAGACGGAAAATTGATAAAAACGGAAATAAAGTAATAAAAGGACGGTAATGTATAAATGAAAAAGATACTTATAGTTGACGACGAGGAAATGATAAGGGAAGTCCTTCGCGAGTACGCCGAGTACGAAGGCTACGAGGCTTTCGAGGCGGAAAACGGGCGCGACGCCGTTCAGATGTGCCGCGAAAACGATTACGATATTATTCTGATGGACGTGATGATGCCCAAACTCGACGGGTATTCCGCCGTTAAAGAGATAAAAAAGACCAAGGATATACCCGTAATAATGCTCTCCGCAAGGGGTGAGGAGTACGATAAACTTTTCGGTTTCGAAATAGGCGTTGACGATTACGTCGTAAAGCCGTTTTCACCCAAGGAAATAATGGCTCGGGTAAACGCTGTTCTCAAACGCCACACCAAAAAACTCACGCAGAACATCGTTTACAAATTCGACGGACTCGAAGTGGATATCACGGGCAGAAACGTTTACGTTGACGGGGAAAAGGTGGAACTTACTCCTAAGGAATACGAACTTCTTTTCTACCTCGTTAAGAACAAGGGCGTAGCCCTTTCGAGAGAAAAACTTCTTGCCGACGTATGGGGGTTCGATTTCTTCGGCGACGACAGGACCGTGGACACCCATATAAAAATGCTGCGCAGCAATCTTAGGCAATACCGCAAATTCGTTATAACGCTGCGCGGAATGGGGTATAAATTCGAGGCATGAAGATAAATCCCCGCAGGCTGAAATACAGTATCTGGTTTTATTTTATACTTTTCGCTCTCGGAATGTTGTGCGTGGTATGGTTCATTCAGGTCATATTCACCGAGCAATATTTCCTCGGAGAGATGAAGTCCTCTTTGAAAACGAAAGGGGATCAACTCGAAACCCTGTATTTAAGTCGTGCCGAAAACGAAAAAGCGTTTACTTCCGCCGCGGAAAGGGTGAAGGAACTTGACAGTGTCTACGTAGTTTTCACCACCAAAGGCTACAACGGCAGCGGCGCCGTGCCGGACGCCTGCTATCCGAGCGAGGAGTTTTTGCCTATGTATTACGACGAATACGGAGATATAATCCGTCAGGCGGAACTCTACGCGGGAGAGGATAATTATACGTTCGCTGGCTCGATAAAGAGCAACGAGAACAAGACCGATACCTTTTACGTTTACGCGAAGGTCGTTTCCGAAGAAAAGCAATCGGATAACGCCGTTTACCTCGTTCTGTTTTCCTCGCTCGAAAACGTTACCGCGCTCCTCTCTCTGATACAGAAGCAACTCGGCATCATAAGTCTTATAATCATCGTAGTCGCCTTCTTTATTTCGCTTATAATCGCGTCCAACCTGTCAAAACCGCTCACGGATATGTCGGAAACGGCGGGTAAACTCGCCCGCGGGGATTTTTCCGTTGAGTTCAACGCCAACGGCTACGCCGAGATAAGCGAACTTTCCGATACGCTCAACTACATGAAGGAAGAACTCAAGAAGACCGGCGTGTTGCAGAGGGAACTTCTCGCCAACGTCACGCACGACCTTAAAACGCCCCTTACCATGGTAAAGGCTTACGCCGAGATGATAAAGGATATTTCCGGCGACAATAAGGAAAAGAGGGATAAGCACGCGCAGGTGATAATCGACGAGGCGGACAGGCTCACCATGCTCGTGAACGATATACTGAACCTTTCCAAAGTGCAGTCCAACGTTGACGATCTCGAACTCGAACGCGTAAACCTTTCCGACCTTACGAATAAAGTGGTCGATCATTTTTCAAGTTTTTCAGAAAACAACGGCTATACCGTTAAAACGGATATAACGCCCGACCTCTACGTCGTGTGCGACGTAAAGAAGATAGAACAAGTTATATACAATCTTATCGGCAACGCCATAAACTACACCGGCGAGGATAAGACGGTAAACGTTTTCCTTACGGAAACGGACGGCAAAATATTATTTGAAGTAGTCGATTCGGGCAAGGGGATAGACGAAGATAAGATAGATACGATCTGGGAAAAGTATTATCGCGCGTCCGATACGCACAAGCGGCCGGTAAAGGGTACGGGGCTCGGGCTTTCAATAGTCAAGGCGATACTCGAATCTCATAATCTCAAATACGGTGTAATAAGCAAAAAGAACGAGGGCAGCAACTTTTTCGTGGAGTTTATCGCCGCCGGAAGGGAGAACGAATGAACGACGAATTAAGGGTTAAAAATGCCGTGAACGGAGGCAAGGACGAAAAGACCGCCGTAAAAATAAAGGAAAACTCCGGCGAACTTCCGCAGAAAGGAAGGGGGGCGAACATCGCCTTCCGCGAAATGTGGGAAAATGCTTTCGTAAGAAAAAAATCAGGTCTTGAAGCAGTCGAAGAAAAAAACGAAGTTAAGCAAAAGGCGCCTACGCCTTTTATTTATCTTCGCGTAACGTTTATGTTCGTAGTGCTTTTTCTGGTACTCGTAAGCGTTTTTTATATGTTCGAAGGCTACGAAATGTTCCCGGTAATCCTCACGATAATGGTGCTTTTCGTTCCGGTCGTCGGCGGGATATTCTTCTACGAGATAGATACGAGCGGCAGGGTGTCGCTGTACCGCGTATGCGTGGTTTTCTTCTTTGCCTGCATAGCCGCGCTGACCATAAAATTCATAGCGTTCAGATTTATTTACGAAATGCACGGCGAGGCGATAAGTTATTTCGGTGCCGCCGCTATAGGTCTTATGGTAAGCGTTATCATCGTATCGCTCTGCATACTGCTGATAAAAAGACTAAAAATAAAGGATATGCTGTCCGGAGTTCTTATCGGCGCGATAACGGGCGTAGGGTTTGCTATAGTAAACAGTGCGGATCTCTGTTTCA
>JAFTDZ010000114.1 GCA_017453885.1 Clostridia bacterium | reverse complement strand
CGCGATAATGCGTGTTTTACGGGGCTTTTTGTTAGAAAGAATAATAATTTCCACGGTGTTTTTTGTTTTTGTAAAGTTCGGGAAATATCGAGTGCTTCCGAAAGAGGGTTAAACGCAGTTCCGCACGCGCGCGGGTAAAATAATGACAAAGCGCTTTTAATTATTTGACTTTTCGGCAAAAAATGTGTATGCTATCTGTTGAAAAAACTTTTAAGGAGATTTCCTATGAATAAATTGACTGTTAAAGACGTTGACGTTAAAGGCAAAAGATGCCTCGTACGCGTGGACTTCAACGTTCCTATGAAGGACGGCGCGATAACCGACGAAACCCGTATCAACGGGGCGCTTCCTACCATAAAATACCTTATGGAGAACGGCGCGAAGGTAATACTTTGCTCGCATATGGGCAAGCCGCACAACGTTCTCACCCCGGGGTTCGGCCTCACCAAGAAGGAAAAGAAGGCTATAGACGCTCTGCCCGAAGAAGAAAGGGCCGAAGCGAAGGCCGCCGCGCTCAAAAAAGCCGAAGGCGATCTGAAAAAATATTCTCTTAAACCGGTTGCCGAAAAACTTTCCGAAAAACTCGGCAAGGAAGTAAAGTTCGCTACCGATCTCGTTGGGGAAAGCGCGGACGCGGTAGTCGCTTCCCTTAAAAACGGCGAAGTAGCCCTTCTCGAAAACACCCGTTTCATGGCGGGCGAAGAGGGCAGGGACGAGGCTCTCTGCAAAAAACTCGCTTCCTATTGCGACGTTTACGTGAACGACGCTTTCGGCACCGCTCACCGCTCGCACGCCACCACGGCGGCGATAGTCGAATACGGTTTCGTAAAGACTGCGGTATGCGGCTTCCTTATCGAAAAGGAACTTTCCGTTATGGCTGACGCGCTCGACCATCCCGTCCGCCCGTTCGTGGCTATTCTCGGCGGGGCGAAGGTTGCGGATAAACTCAACGTGATAAACAACCTTCTCGAAAAGTGCGATACGCTTATCATCGGGGGCGGTATGTCCTACACCTTCCTCAAGGCTAAAGGTTATGAAGTGGGCACTTCTCTCGTTGACGACGAGAAGATCTCTTACTGCAAGGAAATGCTCGACAAGGCCGAAAAACTGGGAAAGAAGATACTTCTACCCATAGATACCGTTATAGTCAAAGATTTCCCGAATCCCATCGACGCGCCCGTTGAAGTGCGCACCGTGGATTCCGACAAGATACCCGCGGATATGATGGGCCTCGATATAGGCGAAAAGACGGCGGCGCTGTTCGCGGCGGAAGTAAATAAGGCGAAAACGGTCATTTGGAACGGCCCGATGGGCGTTTTTGAAAATCCCACGCTCGCAAAAGGCACTATAGCGGTAGCCAAAGCCCTTGCGGACGCTACGGAAGCCACTACCATCATCGGCGGTGGCGACAGCGCGGCGGCGGTCACGAGCCTCGGCTTTGCCGACAAGATGACGCATATTTCCACCGGCGGCGGCGCTTCCCTCGAATTGTTTGAAGGAAAAGTCCTGCCCGGCATCGCGTGCCTTAATAACAGGAATTAAAAGGATAAACAGGAGATAATAAAAAATGCGTAAACCTATAATTGCAGGTAACTGGAAAATGAACAAGACGGCTGCGGAAGCCAAAGAACTGGTAAACGAACTCAAACCGCTGGTAAAGGACGCCGAGTGCGACGTAGTGGTGTGCGTTCCCTTCACCGATATTTACGCCGTTGCGGAAGCCGTAAAAGGCAGCAATATCCGCCTCGGCGCGCAGAACGTTCACTTTGCCGATCACGGCGCTTTCACGGGGGAAATTTCCGCCGATATGCTTTTGGAAGCGGGTGTTGAATACGTTATCATCGGCCATAGCGAGAGAAGGCAATACTTCGGAGAGACCGACGAAACCGTGAACAAGAGGACGCTCACCGCCCTCGCTAAAGGGCTTAAACCCATCGTTTGCGTGGGCGAGAGCCTTGAGGAAAGGGAGACCGGCAAGACGGAAGCCGTTCTTAAAGCGCAGATAGTGAACGGCCTTAAGGACGTAGAGGATATTACGAAGGTGGTCGTCGCCTACGAACCCATCTGGGCGATAGGCACCGGCAAGACCGCCACCGCCGAGCAGGCGAACGAAACGATAGCGTTTATCAGAAAGACGATAGCCGAAAACTTCTGCCCCAAATGCGCCGAAAAGGTACGCATTCAATACGGCGGAAGCATGAACGCCAAAAACGCCCACGAACTTATGTCCATGCCGGAAATAGACGGCGGACTTATAGGCGGCGCCTCGCTCAAGGCGGAGGATTTCTCGATCGTAGTTAAAATGTAAAACCACGTAAAACGCGCATTATCGTCGATTTTGCGCGTTTTATAAATAAAGGAGACGTAATGAAAATGAAAACGAGACCGGTGTGCCTGTTCATTATGGACGGCTACGGCATAAATAAAGAAAAGGCGGGCAACGCGATAGAGATAGCGGGCAGCCCCAACGTAAAATATTTTTATGAAAATTATCCTTCGTCCATGCTCGGCGCGAGCGGGCTTGACGTAGGCCTTCCCGACGGGCAGATGGGCAACAGCGAGGTCGGCCACCTCAATATCGGCGCGGGCAGAATCGTCTATCAGGAACTCACCCGCATCACCAAGGAGATAGAGGACGGGGATTTCTTCAAAAACGAAGATCTTCTCTGCGCGGTGGATTCCGCGAAGAAAAACGGCAAGAAGATACATCTTTACGGTCTGCTCTCCAACGGCGGCGTCCACAGCCACAACACGCATCTTTACGCCTTGCTGCAACTTTGCAAAAACGAGGGATTGAAGGAAGTTTACGTACATTGTTTTATGGACGGAAGGGACGTTTCGCCCACATCCGGCGCGGATTTTGTAAGGGAACTTCAAAATAAGATAGACGAGATAGGTTGCGGAAAGATCGCTTCCGTTTGCGGCAGATATTACGCCATGGATCGCGACAACCGCTGGGAGAGAGTGGAAAAGGCTTATGATTCTCTCACGGTCGGCAACGGTATCCTTACGGAAGACGCCGCGGCGGCAATAGAAGAAAGTTATAAAAACGGCGTTACCGACGAGTTTATTCTCCCCACCAACGTGACCGAAAACGGAAAGGCGGTCGGGCTTATAGAGGAGGGAGATTCCATCGTGTTCTTCAACTTCCGCCCCGACAGGGCAAGGGAGATAACGCGCGCTTTCAGCGAGAAGGAATTCGCCGGTTTTGTGAGAAAAACGGGCTTTTTGAACCCCGTGTATATTTGCTTTACCCGTTACGACGCAACCTTTTCCAACGTGCGCGTGGCGTTTAAGCCGCAGAGCCTGAAGAACACGCTCGGCGAATATCTTTCCCAAAAAGGTTATACTCAACTGCGCATAGCCGAAACGGAAAAATACGCCCACGTCACGTTCTTTTTCAACGGCGGCGTGGAAGCGCCTAACCCGAACGAGCAGCGAGATCTTATCCCTTCCCCGAAGGTGGCTACTTACGACCTGCAACCCGAAATGAGCGCGCCCGAAGTCACCGCGAAGGTACTCGAGGAGATAGCGTCCGACAAGTTCGACGTGATAATCCTCAACTACGCCAACTGCGATATGGTAGGGCACACGGGCGTTCTCTCCGCGGCGGTTAAAGCCGTTGAAACGGTTGACGGGTGCATAAGGAAAATTACGGACGCGGTGCTTGAAAAGGGCGGTTCCTGCCTTATAACAGCCGATCACGGCAATGCGGATAAGATGATAGCGGAAGACGGTTCGCCCTTTACCGCTCACACCACCAACCCCGTGCCGTTCATTCTGGTAAGCGAAGTGCCGGAATACCGCAACGCAAAACTCAAAAACGGCGTTCTCGCGGATATTGCGCCCACGCTCCTCACCGTTATGGGCGAGGAAATTCCGCCCGAAATGAAGGGCAGAAACCTTATAGAAAGGTGACCGCTCGAAAATTTACGGCGAAAAAATAAAAAAAACCGATAAAAACGCTTGTAAATTTTTTTGCGGTGTGGTATAATCGTTTAGCATAAAGTAATATAAACGCTTACGGAGAAAATTATGATAAATTTAACTGCTCTTTTAATGTCAAACGGTCTGTACGTGGCTTTGAGCATAATCTGCCTCGTACTGATACTTCTCGCTTCGCTGTTCGTAATAATAGTTGTTATGATGCAGCAATCGAATTCGGAAGGCATAAGCGCCATTTCCGGTCAGAGCGAAACGTTCTACGGTAAAAACAAATCCAAAACGCTGGAGAGCAAACTCAAAAAGATAACGGTAATAAGCCTTATAGTTATAGGCGTGCTGTGCATTTTATATTTCGTTATCGGCTTGCTCAAATAAAGTTGCGTATTTTACCACGGGGTTTCGTTTGAAACCCCTTTTTGTTTGCATAATATAATATATATGGACTACTGCGAATACTTGAAACCTCTTTTCCTTAGCGGAGAACTCGAAGGAAAAACCGTAAAACAAATATTTTCTTTTATCGGGGCGAAGAGCGGCAGCGCCAAGGACGAGGCGCGCGAGGCGCTTTTGAAGCTCGAGAGCGAGTTGTTTGTTTTTTCTGACGAGGGCAGATACCTTCTCTTTGAAAACGCCGGGCTTATTAAGGGGCGCCTGCGTTGCCACGAAAACGGTTACGGCTTCGTCACACGGGATGACGGCGGAGATCTTTTCATACCGCCGCGCGCTATGAACGGTGCCTTGCAGGGAGACGTGGTTTACGCAAAACCCCTTCGCGGTCGCCGCGGCAGCAACGACGAGGCGGAAATAGTTATAATAGTTTCTCACGAGGAAGAACTCGTCGGCGTTTACGAGGCGGAAAGTTCTTACGGTTTCGTCGTTCCGGACGACAGAGGATACCTTCTCGATATTTTTGTTCCGTTCAACCGTTCGCGCGGGGCGGTCACGGGGGATAAAGTCCTCGTGCGGCTCACGCGTTTTCCCCGCGGGCGCAATCCCGAGGGAGAAGT
>JAFTDZ010000010.1 GCA_017453885.1 Clostridia bacterium | reverse complement strand
TTGAATAACTTCATAATTTACTCCCCGCGGCAAAGCCGCTTTTTTATTGCCCCGAAAGGCTTACGCTATATAGACTGCGAAAACAGAGAAAGTGTGACACATTTTTTGAAATTTGTGAAAAATTTTTTTTGTAAAGTAATTACCGGAAATCCATTTATATGCTAAACGGGCTTTGCGTTCAGCAAAGCCCGCCCTGGTGCCGGAGACCGGACTTGAACCGGTACGGTTGTTACACCGAGGGATTTTAAGTCCCTTGCGTCTGCCTATTCCGCCACTTCGGCATTTTTTTGGAGGCGCCACCCGGATTTGAACCGGGGAATAGAGCTTTTGCAGAGCTGTGCCTTACCACTTGGCTATGGCGCCGAACGAATAAACAAACGCAATATTCGGTTTTATTTTTTGGAGCGGGAAACGAGATTCGAACTCGCGACATTTGCCTTGGCAAGGCAACGCTCTACCACTGAGCCATTCCCGCATATTTCTGGTGGGAACAATAGGGCTCGAACCTATGACCCCCTGCTTGTAAGGCAGATGCTCTCCCAACTGAGCTATGCTCCCACAACAATGCCTATATAATATACCAAAATTCTTGTTTTTTGGCAAGTGTTTTATTGCGGTTTTCAAAAAATACCGCAAAAAAATTTATACGGTCAGTTGAGAGTAACGTCTTTCAATTTCTCGTATTTTTCCATAGCGATATCGCGAAGGAGAGATAAATTCTCCCCTCTTAAAAAAGTTTCGTCGCTCAACTGCTTGGCGAAGAACACAACGCTCATCGGGTATTGCAACGCGCCGAGATCGCCGAAAAACTTTCCGCTTTGCCTCACTCCCATAAAATCGCCGCTGCCGCGAAGGTTGTAATCGTATTCGGAAATCTTGAATCCGTCGGAATTATCTTTTAATATTTTAAGTCTTTCCATTGACTTGTCGTTATCGGTTCCCACAAGCAGGAAGCAGTAACTTTTAAGATCCGATCTGCCGACTCTGCCGCGCAGTTGGTGAAGTTGAGAAAGCCCGAACCTCTCCGCATTATATATTACCATAACGGTGGCGTTGGGAACGTCTATGCCGACTTCGATAACGGTGGTGGAAACGAGAATATCCGCCTCCCCGTTTTTGAAAGAATTCATTATCGCCTCTTTATCTTTATCCTTTATCTTGCCGTGCAGAAGCGATATTTTAAGCCCCGAAAGTTTTTCCGAAAGTTCCTCGTAAAGTTCGGTGGCGCTCATCACGGAGCCCTCGTCGTCCCCCTCGATAAGCGGGCAGATAAAATACGCCTGACGCCCCGCCGAGCATTCCTTTTTTATAAAGCCGAGCATATCTTCATACTTGCGTTCGGGCACTATGCCGGTGACTATTTCCGCCCTCGCTTTCGGTTTATCGGAAATCGTAGAAATGTCGAGATCACCGTAAAAAATAAGAGAAAGTGTGCGTGGTATAGGCGTTGCGCTCATGACAAGAACATCCGGCACGGAACCCTTTTCCACAAGGGAATTCCTCTGCGATACGCCGAAGCGGTGCTGCTCGTCGCACACGCATAAATTAAGATTGCAAAACTCCACGTCGTCAACCAGAACGGCGTGAGTGCCGACCACTACTTTCGCCTCTCCGCTACGTATTCTCCCCTTTATCTCCCTCTTTTCCTTCGCCGTGACCGAACCGGAAAGAAAAACCGCGTCAAACTCCGGCAGGTACTTTTTGATTATGTTGTAGTTCTGCTTGGCGAGAACTTCCGTCGGCGCAAGCATAGCCGCCTGGTAACCGGACTTCAGCGCGATGTACATAGCGCACAGCGCGACGGCGGTCTTGCCGCTGCCCACGTCGCCCTGTAAAAGCCTGTTCATAGTAGATGGAGAATTCATATCGGCAAAAATTTCATTTACCGCTTTTTTTTGACCTTGCGTAAACTCGAACCCGAACCTTTGGCTGAATGCGGGAAGTTCCTTCGCGGGGCAATCGTAACGCCTTAAACGCACCTGTTCGCGAGAGCCTTTTATGAATTTGAAAGCCGAAACGAGCGTGAAATATTCCTCTAACGCTATCCTTTCGGACGCGAGTTGCATCTCCTTTACAGACGAGGGATAATGCACCTGATAATAAGCCCTTTCGAGCGGCATGAGCGCGTATTTGCGAACGAGCGGTTCGGGTATGGCGCTGCGCGGCATCGCGTACTTCAGCGCAGCGGCGATCATCGCCTTCATCGAACGCTGCGCTATGCTACCCTTTACCGTATAGACCGGCACGATACCCTTAAGGCGATAATTTTTTTCAAGTTGCTCGTATGAAGGATTTATCAGACTGCATTGCCCGTATTTATTCTGCACGCGCCCGTAAAAAAGATATTCCGTATCCGTTTTAAGTTGTTTTTCGACATACGGATTATTGAACCAAACTATGGTGAAAACCTGCCCTTCCTGCTCTATATAGACCTTGGCGTATTTATTGCGCTTGCCGTAATAGAACGATTGCGGAACGCCGACGACTTTTGCCGCAGTAAGGACTATATCGTTATGATAACAATCTTTAAGCGGAGTTTGTTTGGTGAGATCGAGATAACTACGCGGAAAATGCCTCGCCAGATCCTCAACGGAAAAAATGCCGAGTTTATTCAGATCGGATATTTTTTTGTCGGTCATACCGCGCAGTTTCTGTAGTTCCATCTTCCTTAAAACAAAGGGAAAACGTACTATTGCGTTTTCCCGAAAATTCCCTATAAGTAATGCGTTTTTTATTCCAAAGAAACAATATAGTAATAGATAGGCTGACCGCCGTTATACAACTCTACATCGCACTCCGGATATGCTTCCTGAACCTTTTCGCAAAGCGATTGAGCGTCTTCTTCCGAAACGTCGCTTCCGTAATAGAGATTGATGCACTCGTGGCTCTCGTCCTTGATGGAATCGACGAGTTTGAGCGTTACGTCGTCAACGTTTTTGCCTTTGGCGAGAATTTTCTTATTGTCAAGCCCGATTATATCGCCTTCGCGCAGGGAGAACTTGCCGAGTTTGGTATTTCTGACGGCATAGGTGACCTGCCCCACCGTTACGTTATCTATAGAATGTAACATATTCAGCATATTCTGGTCGGGCGTTTCGTCCTCGTTGAATTCGAGCGCCGCCGAAAAACCTTGCGGAATATTCTTCGTGGGGACGACGTAAATCTTCTTGTTTTCGATAAGTTCTTTAGCCTGTTCCGCCGCGAGTATTATGTTTTTGTTGTTGGGGAATACGAATACGTTGTCGGCATTCACGCTCATGGCGGCGTCGGCAATGTCTTTGGCACTCGGGTTCATCGTCTGCCCGCCTTCGATGACCTTATCGACGGAAAGATCTTTGAAGATTGCCGACATACCCTTGCCCGAACAGATGGCGAGCATACCCATGGGTTTCTTTTCCGCCTCGTACTTTTTCTTGAGTTCTCTGTTCTGTTCAAGCATATTTTCTATCTTTACTTTGTCCAACTCGCCGAGTTGCAAAGCCTTGGTAAGAGCCTGCCCCGGGGTGTTGGTGTGAACGTGAACTTTAACGAACTCCAAATCGCCTATACAGATCACGCTGTCGCCTATCATCATAAGATATTCTCTCAACTTGTCTATATCGGCAAGCGTGGTCTTCTTTTTGAGATTGATTATGAAAAATTCCGTGCAGTAACCGAATTCTATTCTGCCGAGATTGAATATTTCGGCATGTTCGGGGGGAATCGCGTCTTTCCCTGCGGACGAGGACTTGACGGTCGGTTCGATCGTTTCTTCGCCCTCTACCTTCTCGCCCTTTATAACTTTGAGCATTCCGCGATAGACGCATAAAAGCCCCATGCCGCCGGCATCTACCACGCCAGCCTTTTTGAGAACGGGAAGGAGTTCCGGCGTATTGTCGAGCGCGACTTGCCCCGCCTCGAGAAAATCTTCGAAAAATTCTTCGAATTCTCTCTTACGGCACTTTGCGGCGGCGTCGGAAATGGCGCGGCATACGGTGAGAATGGTGCCCTCTTTCGGTTTTGAAACCGCCTTGTAAGCGGTTTCGGTAGCGGCCTTCAACGCCTTAATAAAGGTCTTTACGTCAACTTCGTTCACGCTTTTTATAACGCCGCAAAGCCCTTTTAATATCTGCGATAATATAACGCCCGAGTTTCCCCTCGCGCCCTTGAGCGCGCCCTTGGAAACCGCCGAGGCGAAATCGTTCATAGTGTTGTTTTTGACGACGCCGAGTTCCTTTATTGCCGATTGCATCGTCAGCGACATATTCGTTCCGGTATCACCGTCCGGCACGGGGAAAACGTTCAGCGCGTCAATCGTCGCCCTGTTCGCCTCCAAATTCTTTGCGGCGCCATGCATCATATTGACGAACATCGTGCCGTTTATAACTTTTAGCATCGTTATATCAAGTCCTCCGAATGAACAAGTGAATACTAAAGTTTAACACCCACGATATTGACGTTGACCGTATCTACTATCATACCGGTAAAATTTTCAACAGCGTACTTAACGGTTTGTTTTAATGATTCCGCGACCGCGGAAATGGAAACCCCGAATTTAATCATAACGAAAAGGTCAATATAAATCCTGTCGTCAAGGGTGGAAACCTTTACACCCTTCGTAGTGTCAAACTTCAGAAATTCCGAAATACTGTCGGAAAATTTATTCGAAACCGTTTCGACAATACCGTAACAGTCAAGCGTAGCCTTGAGCGCTACCTTGGCTATAGCCTTATCCGATATTGAAATTTTTCCGTACGTGTTGTGCGTATTGACAGACATAACAGTATTCCTCTTGAAATTTCTTATTACATTTTACATTATTTCGGCAAAAGTTGCAAGGATTTTAACGCCTATACGTAAATTTTACCCAAACAACCGCCGCTAAATAACATTTTATGGGGAGAATTTATAAAACTTTCCGAAAAGGCGCTAAATTTTGTTGCAATTTTTTTAATTTAGTGATATAGTATTTATGCTTAATTTTCAGATATTTCCCTTGGAGGTGTTAATATGTCCAGAGTATGCAGCGTTTGCGGTAAAGGTAAGTTGTCAGGCAATAAGGTTAGTCACAGTAACCGCAGGACCCCCCGCTTGTACAGCGCCAACGTTCAGAAGGTAAAAGTCGTCAACGAAAACGGTTCTGTTACCAACGAATACGTATGCGCCCGTTGCTTGAAGAGCGATAAGGTTCAGAGAGCGTAATTTTTTTTGTTCAATCGAAATTAAGGGAGTAAGTTTATCGCTTACTCCCCTTTTTCATTTGTTTTTTCAGCATGCCGCTTTGCCGAACAACGCCTTCAGTATCGCCCTTATTATTTTAGGCGGTTTCACGCAGATGATCTTCATAATCGCCTCACGATAAAAAGTAATCCCTTTCCTTCCGAAATTTCAAAAAAGGCTTTATCTTCGGTAACTATATTGGAAAGCCCGCGGCTTTCTCCGAGCGTAATTACAAGATCTTTCATTCCGTATTTAAGCCCTTCGCTATTATTTATATGCAGTTTTTCCGTCAACGGTACCAAAGAAACGGTCTTTCCCTTTTTGCCTACGAGTTCCGCCATTCCGTCAACGATATAAAATTCCGTATGATCCGTTATGAAAACGGCATTTATTCCGAGCCTTTTCGCCTTTATAAGTAAACCGACGTTTCCGAAAAAATGATCTTCCCGCCTGCCTGCGCCGCCGTATATTTCTATTTCGTCGGCGCCTTTTCCCGCAAGGAGATCGAGGGCAATTTCGCCGTCGGTTTGGTCTTTCTCCGCGGGAAACTTCACAGCCCCTTCGGGAACGTAACCGAGGGAATCGAAATCGCCTGTTATAAGGTCGATGCGAACGCCTTTGCCTTCCGCCCAGCGGAGAGCGCCGTCGCAACAGACGACGAATTTATTTTCGGTATCTATATCACCGGAATACGGCTCGCCGTTGAGAAGGATAACGCCTTTCATGGTCAATCGTTTCTCAATGCGGAGATTACCGCGCGCCTGTCCTCCGCGCTGAATACGGTGTTGCCCGCTACGAGAACGTTGGCACCGCTTTTCTTTATAAGGGAAACGTTCTCCAAATTTACGCCGCCGTCGATTTCCAAATCGATATTTTTACCGGATTCATCTATTATTTTTCTTATTTCAACCACTTTGGGTAAAACATCGGGAATGAATTTTTGCCCGCCCTTACCCGGAAACACGCTCATCACAAGCACCATATCGCAGGCGGTGATAAGGTCGCGCACAGGCTCGACGGGAGTATCGGGATTGATAACCAACCCGCGCTTTTTACCTGTCGATCCGATAAGGTCGAGAGTTTCCGAAAGCCTTTCCCTGCAAGCCTCGTAATGCACGGTTATTATATCCGCGCCCGCCTCGGCAAACCTCTCCACATAACGCCACGGCTCCACTATCATAAGGTGCGCGTCCAAAGGAAGCGAAGTAACTTTTCTGATGTCTTTGACCATCTTCATGCCGAAGGTTATGTTGTTTACGAAAACCCCGTCCATAACGTCAACGTGGATCATGTCCGCTCCGTTTTTTTCAAGATCTTTTACTTCCTCACCCATAACGGAAAAGTCCGCCGAGAGAATCGAAGGAGCGATCTTCACTTGTCTGTCCATTATAAAATCTCCTTTAATATCTTGATTTTTCTCGTTTTAATTCCTCGAAAATACTTTTATATCTTAAATATCTGTCCGGCGATAATTCGCCCGATGCGACAGCCTCTTTCACCTTGCAATCCGGTTCGGTAGTGTGCGTGCAGCACCTGAAACGACAACCGCCCGACCTCGAAAAATATTCGGGATAATACATGGCGATATCTTCCGGCGGTATATCCGGACGGATCGCGCTGAAACCCGGGGTATCGGCTATCCTGACGCCGTCGCGCTCGTAAATTTCCGCAACGGTGGTAGTGTGCCTGCCCCGTTGAGTTTTTTCGCTTACGTCGTTGGTTTTTAGATCTAACCCGAAAAGCGCGTTCACCATAGAAGATTTACCGACCGCACTCTGCCCCGCGAACGCAACGAGTTTGCCCTTTAATAGATTTTTCAGTTCGTCTATACCCTCTCCCGTAAGCGCGCTCACCTGCAATATCTTACAGCCCGTTTCGGCGTAGTTGCTTACCGTTTCATCGAAAACGGCGTTCGGCAAATCGCTTTTGTTTACGGAAATTATAACTTCAACTTCCCCGGCGAACAGGGAGAGAAGAAGTTTATCGAGCATAAGATAATCGGGCTTGGGCGGACAGGCTACGACCACGTTTACCGCGTCCACATTGGCGATACTTGGTCTGATAAAATAAGACTTACGCGGAAGCACCTTATTCACCGCGAGGGAATTTTCATCAACTTCCACGAAGTCGCCCGTAACTATCCCGTCAGACTTTATCTTAAGGTTTCCGCGCGCGGAACATTCGAGAACTTCTTCTCCCGCAAGAACGAAATATCTGCCCGAATGGATTTTTATAACCTGACCGCTAACCATTGACTTCACCGAAATTATCGTTTATATATCTGTTTCTTAATTGACCGCATGCCCCGTCTATATCCGCGCCGATCCTGCGGCGCAACGTTGCGGAAAGTCCGCCTTTCTCAAGCATTTCAAGGAAGGCGTAAGCGGACGCGTCAGAAGTGGCTTTAAGCCCTCTCTCCTTTACTTCGTTGAGCCTTATCAGATTGACGTGGCACGGGCGGGACGAGAGCAGACGGATAAGTTCGTCCGCGCAGGCGCGGGTGTCGTTTTCGCCACGTATCAAAGAATATTCGAAAATATACCTTCTGCCCGTCTTTTCAAACATAAAATCGCAAGCGCCGAGAATTTCGCTTACGGTGTATTTTTTCGCTATAGGCATTATTTTTCTGCGTTCAACGTCAAACGGATTATGAAGGGATACCGAAAGATTTATCTGCATTCCCTCGGCGGCAAGCCGTTTCATTTCGGGAACCAGCCCGCAAGTTGAAAGCGAAATGTTTCTGTGACTTATATTTATACCGTTTTCCGCATTTATGTTGCGCAAAAATTTTACGACGTTATCATAGTTATCGAGAGGCTCTCCGCTGCCCATAAGGACGACGTTGGTGACCTTTCTGTTTTCAAGAGATGCGCCCTGCTCCCTGTTCACCCGGAATATCTGCGCCGCTATCTCGCCTGCGGAAAGGTTCCTTACAAGCCCGTTAAGGCCGGAAGCGCAAAACGCGCAATTCATACGGCAACCGACCTGCGTCGATACGCATTGAGTGTTTCCGTAAGAATATTTCATCAGAACGCCCTCTATTACGTTACCGTCCAAAAGTGAAAAAAGATATTTTTCCGTACCGTCCTTGGATCTTACGGTTTGCAGTATCTTTACGGGCGCGTCCTCGAACTCCTCAAGAAGGCGGGCGCGCAGAGATTTGGAAAGTTCCGTCATTTCGGAAATTTCCGCCCCGCTGTGCATCGCCCTGAAAATCTGTTTTGCCCTGTAGGGTTTTTCGCCGTAGGCGGAAACGAGTTCTTCCGTTTCCTTAAAAGACAGATCCTGCAATATCTTTTTCATTTTATCCTCTCCAAGGCGCAGACGTAAAAGCCCGCGCCGAACGATTCATCGGGTAAATATTGAACGCCGAAATCCGTTTTATAACAAGGGATTTTACTTGAAATTACGCGTGGTATAAACCCTTCGTTTTCGCTTAAGAATCTTTTTATAACGCCGTCGCACTCCTCTTTGAAATAAGTGCAGGTCGAATAATATAACCTTCCCCCTTCCTTTACGTAAGCGGCGCAGGTAGAGAGTATCTTAAGTTGTTCGGCGGCAAGTTCCCGCACGGTATCGTCCGTCTTGTTGAGTTTTATATCAGGGTTGCTTTTAAGCACGCCGAAACCGCTGCAGGGCGCGTCGCAAAGTACCGCGTCGAAAGCGCATGCATATTCGCCGTTATATACCGATACGTCGCCCGTTTCTACGGTTATATTGCCCGCGTTCATCCTCGCCGCATACTCTTTTATAAGTTCCGCGCGGTGCGGGTGCAGATCGTTGGCGACTACCTTATCGAACTTTTCCGAAAGCAAGACCGATTTGCCGCCGGGGGCGGCGCACGCGTCGAAAAGCCTTCCGCCTCCCTTTACCGCATCGCACACGGCAACGGAACCTATCGACTGAAAAGTATATATTCCTTTGTCGTAATCGGCGTTTCTCGTGAATTTATCTACGAAAAATACGTTATGATAAGGCGTTTCGCAGTACGAAAAGCCGAGTTTTTTCAGGTATTCCGCGCCGTTTACGCCGCAAAACCTCAAACAAGTGCGTTCCGCGGGTGAAGCCATAATGCTCTCCGCTCTCTCTTTTCCGTAATCTTCGATAAGTCTTTTGACTGCAAATTCCGGAAAATCATAACGGAGCGAGAGATTCGCGATATTTTCTTCCGGCAAAGGAATATCCGAATTTATGAATTTTCTTAAAAAGGCGTTCACAAAGCCCGAAACGCCCTTCTTGCCGAGTTTATTGCACATTTCCACGGCGGCGTCGGTCACCGCATACGGCGCTTTATGCAAAAAACGCAGGCAATACATAGATATTTTAAGTATTGTGCGAACGGCGAGTTTCGGCGTTTTTTCGCATAAACGGTTGATATAATAAGACAGCAAAATATCCCGTTCCAACACGCCGTAGCAAATTTTCGTCACGGCGGAACGGTTCCTCTCGTCAATGGGAACGAGCATCGCTTGCTTGAGATACGCGCCCTCGCTGTAAACTTTGTTGAGAACGCAATAAGAATCGTATAAAACAGTAAGCACCGTTACTTCTCCGAGAATTTTTCGCCAACCGTAAACGAACGGCCGAGCAGAAAGTCTTTCGCTGTCATGCGTTTGCACCCTTCGAGTTGAAGTTCTTTTATCTTTAAGGCTCCGCTTCCGGTTAAAACGGTTATGCCGTCCTTTTTATCGGACGATAAAATCTCTCCCGCATCGCCTTTTTTTTCGGTATCGCGGGAAATTTCAACAGACCATATTTTAAGTAATTTTCCGCAATAATACGTATAAGCGCTCGGCCATGGATTAACGCCGCGAACAAGGTTGCGGACTTCTTCCGCGGATCTTGACCAGTCGATAAGCCCGTCCTCTTTTTTCAGCATCTTAATATAAGTCGCTTCGGCATTAGCCTGTTCGGTAAATACGGCTTTACCGCTCTCTATAAGATCGAGCGCCTCGGTTATCATTTCGGCGCCGAGGTCGGAAAGCCTTTCGAACAACTCTCCGGCGGTTTCGTCCTCGCCTATCTCAAGGCTCTTTTGCGTGAGAATAGGCCCCGTATCGATGCCCGCTTCCGTTTTCATAATCGTTACGCCGGTGCGCGCATCGCCGTTTATTACGCTCCATTGCACGGGAGCCGCGCCCCTGTACTTAGGCAGGAGCGACGCGTGTATGTTTATTATGCCGTGACGCGGAATATCTATTATTTCCTGCGACAATATCTGTCCGTAAGCGCAGGTAACGAAAATATCTGCGTTAAGCCTTTTAAGGTCGTCAACGCCCTCTTTCCGTATCTTTTCATACTGCAGAACGGGAACGCCGAGCGAGATCGCCGCCTCTTTTACGGGTGAAAACGCCGGCTTTCCGCTACGCCCTTTCGGTTTATCCGTCTGCGTTACTACGGCAATCAGGTTGTGGCGGCTGCCGAAAATTTTTTCAAGCGGTTTTACCGCAAAGTCCGGCGTGCCGAGATATACTACGTTCATTTTCTCTCTTTAACCGTGCAGACCGTTGGACTGCCTTTCCATATCTTCCACGACAATATCGAAAATTTCGCCCAAAGCCGCGCAATATTCGAGGATAAGCCACGGCTCGTTGGTGTGGAAGTGAATCTTTATAAGGTCTTCGTCACCGACCACAAGAAGGCTGTCGCCATTGAAATGCTCGGTGATATAATCGCTGATCCTGTCCTCGTTCAGGTCGTTACCCTCTATCAGAAGTTGGGTGTCGTATCTGTATTCAAGCATAATTATTCTCCTTTAATCGTCTTCTATCGAAGTCGCTTTATCTATATACAATATTCCGTCGAGATGGTCGTATTCGTGACATACTGCGCGAGCGAAAAAATCTTTTGCCGTAACGGAAAATTTGTTACCGAATCTATCCTGCGCGCGAACTACCACGCGGCTCGGGCGGGTGACTTCGCCCCATTTGCCCTTAACAGAAAGGCAGCCTTCCTTTCCGCATTGTTTGCCCGTGGCGGATACTATTACCGGATTGACGAATTCGAAAAATCCTTCCTCTACGTCCACCACGAACACGCGGCGAAGCACCCCGACCTGCGGCCCCGCAAGCCCCGCTCCGTTGGCTTTTCTGACGGTATCTTTCATATCGTCGAGAAGCGTCCATAATTTCTCGTTGAACTCGGTAACTTCAAAGCACTTTTTTCGGAGCGTTTCGTCGCCTACCTGTATGATATTTCTTATAGCCATTTTAACTCCTTATGTAAGATTATTCGGGTTTTCTTCTACGTAAACCGAAACGTCTTTCGTTGAAAACGTCAGCGACGTTTCGTAAATTTTGTTTTTCAACTCCTTCTGACCTGCCGAAACGCGCATCAGAACCTGATAGCGAAATTTGTTCTGCATACGTTTTATGGGAGATTTCATCTTGTTAAAAAAGATGAATTTATCTGCATTTTTCGATTTTATATCGCTGATCGCGGCGTAAAGAGAACGGAGAACGTCAACGGCTTTCGCATCGTCTTCGGAAACGACCATCACGCGGACTATATCCGCGAACGGCGGGAAGCCCGTAGCCTTGCGCAACTTCGCCTCTTCGCGTATAAAACCGTCGTAATCATATCTTACGGCGTACTGCAAAACGGGATTGTCCGGATTATAAGTCTGCAATACGACCTTTCCCTGCTTATCCGCCCTGCCGCTTCTGCCGGAAACCTGCGTGAGAAGTTGAAACGTTCTCTCCCTGCTTCGGTAATCGGAAAAATAAAGACTCATATCCGCGTCGAGAATTCCGACGAGCGTTACCGAAGGGAAATCGTGCCCCTTTGCTATCATCTGCGTTCCTACGAGAATATCCGCTTTTTTAGAGGAAAATTCCTTCAATATTTTGAAGTGTCCTTCTTTGTTCCTCGTGGTGTCGTTATCCATGCGGAGAATTTTCGCCTCGGGAAAAAGTTTTGAAAGTTCCTTTACTACCCTCTCCGTGCCCGTTCCGCCGTAGCGTATATGCACGCCGCCGCATTCGGGGCAAGCCTCGAGCATCTTGTATGTGGCGTTACAGTAATGGCATTTCAGCACGTTTGCGTCCATATGATAGGTAAGCGAAACGTCGCACGCATCGCACTTGGCCACGTAACCGCATTCCTGACAGATGACCGTTTGCGAATATCCCCTGCGATTGAGAAAGATTATAGCCTGGTTTCCGCTTGAAAGACATTCCGCTATCTCCGAGCGTAGCCTTGATGAAAAGGGCGTGTTGTTGCCTCGCCTTATTTCCAACCGCATATCCGAAATAATAATTTCAGGCAGCGGTTTTTTGTTTATTCTGCTCGGCATATTGACGAGGTTATATTCACCGCCCATAGCCTTTACGAAGGAATCTATCGACGGCGTGGCGCTGCCGAGAACAAGTTTGCACCCGTTTTTCACCGCGCGCTCGGCCGCTATTTCAGCCGTGTTGTAGCGAGGAGCGGTCTCGCTGGAATAACTTCCGTCGTGCTCCTCGTCGATGATTATCACGCCTACGTTTTCAACCGGAGCGAAAACGGCGCTCCTCGCGCCTATCGCTATCCTCGCCTCGCCCGATCTCAATCTCCACCACTCGTCGTACCTTTCGCCCTGCGAAAGACCGCTGTGGAGTATCGCCGCGGCGTTGCCGAAACGGGCGCGCAGTTGCGACAGCATTTGCGGAGTAAGCGATATTTCCGGCACCATCATAATTGCCGTTTTTCCGCTATCTACCGCGTTTTTTATAAGGTTGAGATAAACTTCCGTCTTTCCGCTGCCCGTAACGCCGTGGAGCAAAGTAACGCGTTTTTCGGTTTCTTCCGCGCTCTGCACGGCGGCTTGCTGTTGGGGCGTGAGAACAAGGCGTTTATCCGACGCGGCGAGCGAAACGTAAGGGTTACGGTTCTCCCTCTCCGTAATTGCGTTTATATATCCCTTCGCGAGCAGCGCGCGCACCGCCGAATTGCCGAATTTTTCGTTCAATTCGGAAGAAACACACTTTTCCGTTTGAGCGAGAATATCTATTATCCCGCGTTGAGCGGTCGCCCTCGCGGGGATCTTCGCCGTTATTTCCGTAACGGAAAAAGAAGGGTTGAGCCTGTAAAAGGTAACGTTCTTCGCCTTTACCCTTCCCTTGCGCATCTCAGCGGGCAAAAAGAGCCGCAGAGCCGCAGCCGTCGGAACGTGATAGCGGTTTTTAACGAAGTCAACGAGTTCGAGACACTCGGCGGTAAGCACGGGCGTTTCTTCCAAAACCGAAGAAATTTTCTTGATTTTTGCGGGATCGAAACTGCACGTTTCTTTTAGGCGCATAACCACGCCTTCTATTTTTTTAACGCCGAAAGGGACGCTTACCATACTGCCCGCGTAAACGTCCTCGCTCGCCTCGTATTCAAATATCCTATCGACTTCGCTGCTCGCTATATCGACGATAACTTCAGCGTACATTCCGTTACCTATAAAGAAAAATCAGGTCGGCGCAAATGTCACGGACCTGAAATTTATCTCAACGATGGCAAAACACAAAAAATCAGTATTTCGCAACGCTTACTCTGCCTTCGAGAATCTCGTATGCGGCAGCGGTTATCGGCTTATACGGGCCGGGAATTTCGGTAAGACCTCTGTTTTGCGCGTCATCGATAAGTTGCCTTGCACGCTTCGCCGCGATTATGCAGAGAGCGTAACGGGAACCTACCTTTTCAACTAATTTATCTACCGGTGGTTCGTGTATCATAATTATTGCCTCCTATTCCAGATTTTGTATTTGTTCTCTTATTTTTTCTATTTCGCTTTTCAGTTCCAACCCGCAGGAAGTCAGCGTCACGTCGTTCGCCTTGGAACATATCGTGTTGGCTTCTCTGTTGAATTCCTGAATCAAAAAGTCAAGTTTCCTGCCGGCGTTTTCCGTATCGCATATTTTACGGAATTGCGATATATGCGAATATAAACGCGCTATTTCTTCGTCGATATTGCTCTTATCGGCAAAGAACGCTACTTCGTTCAAAAGCCTTGCCTCGTCTATATCGGTACCGGATAATATTTCTTCGATGCGCTCTTTTAACTTGCTGCGGTATTCCGCCTGTATTTGAGGAGCGCGCGTCTTTATCTGCCCCACTATCTCTTCGATAACGGCAAGGTGGGAAAGTATCTCCGCCTTCAACTTCTCGCCTTCGGCAGCGCGCATATTGTTCAGATTGTCACACGCCGCGAGAACGACTTCTACTATTATACGTTCAAAATCCTCGTCGCATTCTGCGTTTTTTTGAGAAACAACATCGGGTAGGCGCATGAGCGAAGTGACCGTAAGATCGTTCGTTATACCTTCTATCTCGCCTGAAAGCAACTTTGCCGCTTCAGCGTAACTGCGGGCGAGCGGCACGTCCACGTTCAGATCCACGGCCCTTTCTCTGTTGTCGGAAAAGGTGACGAACAAATCTACGCGACCGCGGGACAATTTCGATTGAACGGCCTTCCTTATGGCATCGTCAAAACCGACGAAAGAACGCGGATATTTACTGTTAAGGTCAAGAAACCTGTTGTTTACGGATTTTATTTCAACGGTGATATCAAGCCCTTCCTTACTGTATTCGGCCTTACCGTATCCCGTCATGCTGTACATAAAAAACCTCTTGAGCGACTCTACTATCTACGCCTCATATAATATAATAACACAAATAATATAAAATTACAAGCGTTTAATTATCCTTTCCCGCATTTATCATCGAAATAAATTCCGCCTCGTCGATTATCTTCACGCCGAGGGAACGAGCCTTATCGAGTTTACTGCCCGCGCTTTCGCCCGCCACTACGAGCGTGGTGAGTTTGGACACCGAGGACATACATTCCCCGCCGTTCCTCTCTATTATCTTCTGCGCGTCGCTGCGCTTGAACGCGGAGAGCGTGCCGGTAAGAACAACCTTTTCCCCCGCGAAAACATCTCCGCTTATCTCGCTTTGATAAATCGGAGTTATCCCTGCTTGCAAAAGGGATTTTATCTCGTCGGAATTTTCCGGTGAACGGAAAAACTCATAGATATTTTCAGCTAAAACCGGACCTATTTCGTTGAGCGACGACAGCCTTTCTTCGTCCGCCGAGGCGAGCGCTTCTACCGAACCGAACGTTTTGGCGAGGTCCTTCGCCGTCTTTTTCCCTATTCCGTCGATGCCGAGTGCGAATATGAAATTTTCAAGCGGAACTTTTTTGGAATTTTCTATAGAGGAAAGGATATTCGCGACCTTTTTGTCCTTGAACCCCTCGAGCAGGAAAAGTTGTTCGGGCGTGAGCGAATACAGTTCGTGATACTTCCGCACGCCGAAACTGTCGTAAAGAATGCCCGCGGTCATTTCGGAGAAACCGTCGATATTCATCCCCTCTTTCGAGGCGAAGTTTGCGAACGCGGCGACGACTCTCGGACGGCAAGCGGTATTCGGGCAGAAAAGATTTGCACCCGTTTCGACTACCGGCGTTCCGCAGTACGGGCAAACAGAAGGCGGAACAACGTCCTTACTGTCCTCAAAATATTCGGTAGCGCCGAGAATTTCGGGAATAACTTCGTTACTGCGCCTGATAAGAACACGGCATCTGTCCTTTATTTTCTTCCTCTTTATGTCGCCGAGGTTGTTGAGCGTAGCCCTGCGGACGGTCGCCCCCGCAAGTTCGACCGGCTCCACGTGCGCGAGCGGTGTGAGTTTGCCCGTTCTGCCGACCTGCCAAACGATCTTTTCGAGTACGGTGGTCGTTTCTTCCGCCTCGAATTTGAAAGCGATAGCCCAACGCGGAAACTTGTCCGTTTCGCCGAGGACTTCACGCAAGGAAAAATCGTTTATTTTAACTACTGCGCCGTCGGTTAGAATATCGAGTTTTTTTCTGTTGACGTCAATTTCGTCGATCGCCTCTATCGCCTCGTCCATTCCGCGGCACACGCGAACGAATTCGCCCGTTTTGAACCCGTTTTTACGCAAAAAATCCAGACACTCCGTTTGCGATCGGAAAGTTACGTCGGATGCGTAATTTACATCGTAAAAAATTATTTCGGGGCGGCGTTTTTCCGTGACCGAAGGATCGAGATTCCTTATCGCTCCGGCGGCGGCGTTGCGAGCGTTCTTCAAAACTTCGGTTGCCGTTTTATTATAATTTTCAAGGACTGATAACCTTATTATTGCCTCGCCCTTGACTTCCACCGTTCCCTTGCAATCTATTGCGAGCGGAAAACTTTTTATCGTGAGGACCTGTGCGGTAACGTCCTCTCCCACCACGCCGTTGCCCCTCGTAGCGGCGCCCGTAAAACGCCCGTCAACGTAAGTCAGACAAATGGTGAGCCCGTCGTACTTGTATTCGACTACGTATTCTATATCATCTTTTCCGCTACCCTTTACCGCGCGTGTTTCAAAAGCGCGCAGTTCGCTTTCCGTAACGGCCTTGTCAAGGCTGTAAAGGCGTTGAATATGCGTATGCTTTTCAAACTCCTTTATCGGCTCTCCGCCGACTCTGCGCGTGGGAGAATCGAATTCCACCCTGCCTTCGCTCGCCTCGAGAGCGCGGAGTTCGTCGTACAACTTGTCGTATTCCGCGTCGGATACCGTTGGGTTATCTAAAACGTAATACTCGTAGGCGTATCTATTCAAAACGTCAATCAATTCACGCATTCTGTCTGGCATAATTTTTATTAAAATCCTTTATAATATAATTATTTTTCAATCAATTCCATCGGCGCGAAACGAATGGATAAAGACTTCACGCCCACTCCTTTGAAGGCGACGTCCGCTATCTGCGACGGGCCGCTGCCCTTTATAGCCACGATGATTCCTTCGCCGAATTTTACGTGGCGAACCTTCTTACCTACAGCGTAAGCGCCGAATTTATCGGCAGCGACCTGCGGTTTGAGTTTTTGTGCATCGGAAAACTTTTTCGCCGCGCCCGACGAATAACCCGTACCCGTAGTCGATGCGGACGATACTACCTCGTTCCTCTCCTCGCCGTAAATAGAACGGCGTTCGCCCGTATAGCGGTTATACCCGTCGTCCGTTCTCACTCTCGGCTTCGGAACAGGCAAGCCGAGTTCGGGCGCAAGTTCGTTTATAAAGCGGGATTTGACCGTATATTGCCTGTCGCCGAATAAAAACCTGCTCTGCGCGTTGGTGATAAAAAGCCTTTCTTCCGCGCGCGTTATCGCCACGTACATAAGGCGGCGTTCCTCTTCGAGTTCCGCTTGGTTATTGCCCGCACGAGAGATCGGAAAAACGGTTTCTTCAAGCCCGCAAATGAAAACGGAACGGAATTCCAACCCCTTTACGGCGTGAATCGTTGCCAAAGTGACGTAATCGCCGTCGTCCATCTCGTCCGTGTCCGAACTTAAAGTGACCGAACTCAAAAAGTCGGCAAGGCTCGCGTCGCCGTTCAGTTTTACGAATTCCTCTATGGAATTCTGAAGTTCCCCTACGTTCGCCCTCTTGGTGAAGTTTTCCTCGGTGTCCGCCTCAAAAAGAGCCATATAACCGGTTTTATCTATTACTTTTTTCAATAAATCGGTGAGTTTTGACGTTTCCTTATCTACGATAAGCGATACGATAACTTGCCTGAAATTGTTTATTCTCCCCTTCGTAGCGGCGGGGAGATCGAGTTCGTCCACGTCGAGAATGCTGTCGTAAAGGCACATGCCCTTTTCCTTCGCGTGTTCGAGCATTATGTCGATGGTTTTATCGCCTATGCCGCGTTTGGGAACGTTTATTACCCTTAAAATAGCGTCGGTATCGAGCGGGTTGACGAGGATCCTGAAATACGCCATAAGGTCCTTTATTTCCTTGCGTTCAAAGAATTTGAAGCCGCCGAAAACCTTATACGGAATGCCGTATTTCATAAATTCCTGTTCGTACGCGCGCGAGAGCGCGTTTATGCGCATAAGCACGGCGAAGTCCCCCGCGTGATACCCCCGCGCGATAAGGCTCTTTATCTGAACGGCTGTGTACATTGCCTCGTTCGTCTCGTCGGAAGCGGTGTAAGTTTCCACCTTTACGCCGTCGGCGTTATCCGTCCATAAAACCTTCTTCTTGCGCTCGGTATTATTCTTTATTATGGCGTTGGCAAGGTTCAATATGCGTTTCGTAGAACGGTAATTCCTCTCCAACTTGTAAATTTTCGCCCCGATAAAATCCTTTTCAAATCCTAATATATTTTTAATTTCAGCGCCGCGCCAACCGTAGATGCTCTGGTCGTCGTCACCCACGGCGAAAATGTTGCCGTGATTCCTTACGAGGTATTTTACGATTTCATACTGAATGGCGTTTGTGTCCTGAAATTCGTCGATATGTATATAACGGAATTTTTCCGAATAATAATTTCTCGCTTCCTCGAAGTTCGCCAGCACGTCCCTCGTTTTAAGGAGCAGATCGTCAAAGTCGAGAGCGTTGCTCGCCTTCAACTCGTCTTCATAAAGGGCGTAAAAAGAACAATATTTTTCTATATCTTTTACGTCCTGCATCTCCTCGAGGTATTTTTTCGGTGAAAGCCCCAAAGTTTTCGCGTTGGAAATGTGCCACTTGGCGTTCTTCAGAAACTTTTCGTCGTCCGATTGAAACCCGTCGAGAATACGCTTCAGCACCCTGTCCTTATCCGCTTCGCTGTAAATGGTAAAATTCTTGTCGTAACCGAGAAAAGGTATATTTTGCCGGAGAATTTTAGTGCACATGCTGTGTATGGTGGAAACCCACATTCCCTCGATGTCGTCTATCATTGAAGCGAGGCGCTCCTTCATTTCATCGGCTGCCTTGTTGGTAAAAGTTATTGCCAGAATATTCCGCGGAGATACACCTTTCTCCTTCACAAGGTAAGCGATTCTGCTTGTTAAAACTCGGGTTTTGCCGCTGCCCGCGCCCGCGATGACAAGCACCGCGCCTTCCGTATCCATCACCGGTTTTATCTGTTCTTCGTTAAGTTTATCAAGAATTTCGTTCATTTGGTTACCCGAAAATTATTTTACCGTTACATTGTAACACAATTCCCCTTTTTTTTCAATTATTTACAGGGGCAATTTCGTCGCTTCGGATAATTAAAATTTTTCTCCCGCCTGCCGCCCGCCCACGCTCGCCTTTATTCTTGCACGCGCGCGTAAAACGGTTGACTTTTATCCGCCCTTTTTGGTAAACTATACTTGCGACCAAACTGAATAATCTGAAAACTGATATAAGTATACTTCTCCGGTAGAAGTGTATCTTTTTCGCGTTATAAAAATCTTGTATCAGTAGAGATTATTTTATGTTTGTGTCGCAGCAAGCGAAAAGACGTTCTACAGAGTGTCGCAGTAGTTTGCTGCGGCACTTTTTGGTTGTAAAAATTATTTCTGTATTTTATTGGAGGTTTTACAACTATGAAGAAACTTTTAACCACCTTACTTCTGATCCTTTTCGCCCTCTCCCTCGTAAGTTTTACGGGGTGTAAAAAGGACAAGGACGGCAAATCCGCCAATGGCGAAAGCAATCAATCCGACGCAAGCGCGATAATGCCGCTCAACGTGTTTCTCGATACATCGTCCATATCCATTCCCGAAGGAGAAACCAAATTGATTTACGCAACGGTTATGCCCGAAAACGCCGCAAATAAAACCGTTGTATGGAAATCTTCCAACCAGAAGATAGCAACTGTTTCAAACGGATATATTACCGCCGTAAAGGAAGGCACCGCTACCATAACCGCCGAAACCGTAAACGGTAAAACCGCAACGTGTTTCGTTACCGTAGTAAAAAACTCTATCGCCTTCAACACTTTGCAAACGGAAGGGCTTACCGCATACGGCAAAGTTTCAAACGAAACGAGCGTTTTCTCTTTTATAGACGAAATAAAAGTAACCGGCAACGTTTCGTTTACAGTCAGCAACGACCTCGGCGGCAAGGACGTTATCCCCA
>JAFTDZ010000113.1 GCA_017453885.1 Clostridia bacterium | reverse complement strand
TTTCTATATTGATATTCTTTCTCTGCATGGCGATCTCGTCCACCCGCACGGTTTTGAAGGCGGTGGTGCGTGCGCCGATAGCACCTATATTGAAGCACTTCATGCCCTTAACCACGCGGCAGATACCGGCGAATTTACGCAGATCTTCTGCGAAATAGGGGGTTTTGGGGTTTACGGCAAACTTTTCGGTGAGCGTGTATTTAATGCCTGCCTGACGGAATACGTTGCACATGGCGATCTTTCCGCAGACGGCGTCACGGCGGTGGGCGAAGTCCATTTTTCCTATCTCGTCCGGATACGCCTGCACGAGTATGGGAACGCCCGCTTCTTTGAGCGCGTAGTAAGCGCCGTTTTCGTCGCCGAAGTTCGGTAAACATACTATAACTCCGTCGTATTCTCCCTCGTGCTTTTTAAGAAAAGCCGCGTATTTCTCACCTTCTTCGATGGTTTCCACCGCGCCGTAGCGAGTTAAAGCCTCGTCCATCACTATGTAGCCGTAGCCGTTTTTCTCGCACGCTTCGACAAGGTCTTTCCTCGCGTCCGCTATAAGTTCGCCGGGGAAAAATCCACGGTTGCCGAAGTACAATGCAAATGTCGTTTTGCTCATTTATTAATCTCTCCTTTTATTATTTTATAAGTTTGAATAGCCGTGCAAAATATTTTTGATGCGGTTGAATGATAAAATCGTTTTCTTCGAAGCGGTAATCAGTCGATATCCTCTCAGGATAAATTTGTTTCGCATTTTCTACTCCGTACTTTTTGAGCGGAATTGCGAACTCGTCGAGATTGTTACGATTCCACACGCATAAATAGGCGTCCTGTTTATACGCAATGCCAAAGCACAAATATTTATCGTCGTAACTGGCAAGACCGAGAGGCCAAAAGGCGTGTCCGTTCAAAATTGTCTCGGATATCGACTTATTAACGTCAATCGCCTCTTTGACGAGGGCGAAATTTTCTTTTGAAATTAAATCGATTCTGCCCGATTGATAGATATGCAGCAAAATGGCGTTGACCATATTGAATACGACGGCTTCGGCATCGTCCTGCTCGAGCGGATATGTCCAGACACCCGCCTGTTCAGGCAAAACCGCCGTTACGCTATTCGCGGAGATAGGCGCGTACTTTTTATAATCCGTCTGGTCGCTGGTCGATTGCAGATCATACTTATCAAGCAGATTCTGATCTATTCTGCATCCGCCGCTCGCGCAATTTTCAAACACGACGTTCGGATATTTTTTTACGATTTTTTCAAACCAGTCATTAAAAGCCCGCCAATGTTCTTCAAGCGAAGAACCATACGAAAATCCGTCCATCCCGACGCCGCCGTTTACGTTGTGATCCATTTTAATAAATTCGGCGCCGTACTCCTCAATTAAGCGTTTTATTGATTCATCCGCGAAATAACGCACTTCTTTATTAGAAAAATTCAAAATATATCGGCTGTTATCGATAACGCGCTTTCCGTTTCGGATAAAAAACCACTCATCGGGAAGGTCGTTGGCATATGGCAAACCACAACTCATCACCTCGATCTCTATCCAAAGACCGGGTTTCATACCGAACCGACGTATTTCGTCGGTAACGCGCTTCAAGCCGCCCGCAAACCTCGTCTTCGCGGCTATCCACTCGCCTGTATTGTCCCACCAAAAGCCGTCGGAATACCACCCGGCGTCGATCATATAATATTCACATCCGAGTTCCGCCGCTTTTTTAATGAGCGGAAGTTCTTTCTCGGTTGTCGGGTCGGTATCCAGACAATTCATATAATCGTTGAAGATCGGCGCAAGCCCGAAGCCCTTTTGTGGAATTACCCGCCTTTTTCGCCTATAATCGGTCACATTTTTCATCACGTCTTCAACGCCGTTACCAAAAGAAACAAAGACGGCAGGCGTTGTATAAGCATCGCCTGCGGCAAGTTTTTTCTGCCACATTCCTTCCTGCAAATTTGCGCCGCCCGCCAAAAGGTACAAGCGATTATTTATAGTGGAGATCTCCCATTGCCAGGAAAGGCTGCCCTCTATCTGCCAAAAGAATACCCTGCCCGTCTGCGTATTTTCAAGCATACCCGACGGTAAAAATTCTTTGGTTGACCATGTACCGACATTCGAACACATCACGCGCTTCGCGGAAAATTCAGAACAATCGTACAAGCCGAGTTCCTTTACGGAATATTTGCGCCAACTGCATTCGGTTTTCCAGTAGTTATGCGGAATATAGATATTCACGCAATCTTGCCAACTCGTAGTATGTTCGCCGTCGATTCCGACATATTCGAATGCGGATACATAATCCAACACCATATTTTCCGTTCCGATATTTTTGACCGAAACAGAGGATCGGAAGCCTTGCGCCCCTTTCAAAAAAGAATATTTTACGACGACTTCCATCTTATCATCCGCGAGAAAAAGAAGCAGATCTTCGCCGTTTTTGCTCGATATAAGGCGTTTTTCTTTGAATAGCAACGTTTGAAAACCGCTTGATCTATAGTGCTTTGCAAAATGATGCTCCAAGTGGTTATCTCCGCTTACCTGCACTTCCACGGGAGCGTTAAACCACGAGGGAAAAGAACCGGCATTTTCTTTATCCGTCGGTTCTCCTATATGGTCGAGGAAGATCCTACCGTTCTCGACGGTAAAATTTAATGTCGTTTTTTCAAACGTATAAGTTATTTTTTCCATGATTCAATCCATCTTAAAGAGCGCCGTCGCGCCTTTTCCGCAGTTTGAAATAACGTAGTTTACAACGATTCTGCCGTTCCAATTTTCGGGAGCGATATCGGAAAGCGCAATACGCCTTTCACCTTTTGAAAGCGCGCCTAAAGAGACGTTCTCGCGCTGTATCTGTCCGCCGAGAGGTGTATCCACAACCGCCGAATAATCTTCGAACGTGTAATATATGCTCTTATCATAGCCGCTTCCCGTTTCAAAACAGATCTGAAAACCAAGCGCTGCGTTTTCAGCCTGAACAAATTCCCCGAACAAATCATAGGATAAGACAATAGTTTTCTCTTTCATATCCCGAAGCGTAACGCTCACGGCGCTGGAACCGACGTCGTTATTATTCATTGAAAGCACCGCAAGAAGACTCCGTTCGTGAATATCCGAATACGGCGTATTGTTGCCGCGCTCGGGATACCAATAATCTTTACGCACGACGTTTTTATAAAGGGATGAAAGCGCATTTTCCGTCGCCTCTCCTTCTGCATTGTTTATTTCCACGTAATAGGTAGCGTTCGGCTTCAAAGTAAACCTGCCCATAAGATCCCGCGTTTCGATATTCACGTAATTTTCTGCGATATAAGGCTCGTTTGACGTTGAGTAAACATAATGATCTTCATCGACAAGATAAACTTTTACGTTTGCCTTTTCAAACGGAATTCCGGCAAAAGCCACCGTTGCGGTTTTTGTGACGGAAGCGGAGTTACATATAATAAATCCCGCGCGGTCATTATCCGACGCGGCAAGTGTTATAAGCCCGCTTCCGAGCGAAGGTTGAACTATCCTTCTTACGGGCAAACGCCCGTACATCCAGTTGGCATAGTACGCGGGATACCTCTGCAACGAGTACGTATCGATCGAACTGCAACCGATTCCGTTCACCTGCTCCGAGAGAAACGTAGCCCAATTTACACGCGTGATGTCGTTCGCTTCAAGCAACATTTCTATCGCGTTGAACATTCCCGGCACGACCGAAGTCGTATTCCACATCCCTGCCGAATCCTGATGCAACGGAACATAGATATTGAATTCGTTCAAATTTTGTTGCATCGTGGAAAGATCGTATGCGGTTGCGTCGCGCGCGCTCGTCCCGTTTTGCGAATCCGTGATGGCTTTAAGAATCGCGTTGCGATAAACGGAAAAATCTTCGCCGTCGCCGCTCAATCCTTTGATCCCTTCCGTCTTGCCTTCTCTGCCGTAAAAATGCCAGGAGATCGAATCCGGCAAAAGATTGTGTTCCGCCGCCTGTTTGATAAAACTTTCCCATTTCGTCAAATTCCCGTCATCCGAAAGATTGTTTACGATTTTGTGTATCCAGGATGCGGAAAGAGCCTCGATAAACGCGTCTTTGTCGGCGGATCTTATTCCGTCCGCACCGGAAAGATAGGTTTCGATATAATCCTGCCAGTCGCCATCGAAATACGCCGTACCGAGATCGGGTTCATTCCAGATTTCGTACGCGCCGATTCTGTTTCCGTTCCGCTTGAAATAAGTTGCCATATTATAGCAAAGTTCCCGCCATTTTTCGGCTATTGGTTTAGACTTCCAACTTCCGTAAGACTGCGCGTATGCGGGGCAGGCAAACAATACAAGTTGCGGCGCGACGGAAAGTTCGTTGAGCCGATCGATGACCTGAAGGCTTGCCGCGTATTCCTCGTATGTAAGCCCTTTCTTTTCATATGTGTTCGCGATATTGTATCCAAGCCCATTGTAACCCATAAACAAATCGAATCGCAAACTCTCCGCATTCAGGTCTGCCACCGCGGAAAGTTGATTGATCGAAGTCTCTCTGGTCGTTCCCACCGTGTCGCCGACAAAACCCCAAGTCGTAGCAAACTGGTCGAACTTTTTTATATATTGAGTCTTCGTTCCGTCGTAAACGGAAAAATCAAACGTCGTGCCGTCTCTTCCGTATGCGAGTACACTTTCCCTACGCGCGGTCGCATCTTTCTTTGTACTTTTCGTACAACCGAAAAACGAACCCAGGCACATCGTTATCAAAAGCGCGCATACGCAAAATCTTTTCAAAACAGTTTTCATTTTATTCCTCCATATTGAATAGCCCTTTTATCTCGAGATGGTCGCAGCATTCTCTTAATTCGTAAAATCGCGGCCTTTCCGAAGATATGATGTTAGGCTGATGCAGCGACATAAGTAATTTATCGCCGTACTCAAACAGACAGGCGTGACCTCCGTTCGCGGCAAAAAGGGGGCTTTCCATATGTCGCCACGGCCCGCAGATCTCTCCGCTGTCGCTGACGGACATTCCTACCGCATAGGCGGAATCAGTTGTGCAACTCGACCATATCATAAGTAATTTTCCGCTTTGTAATTTTCTTAAATACGGCCCGTCGGTGATGTAGCCGTCAAACTTGCCATCATAGGAATGCGAACGTACCCAAGGCGCGTCCGAAGCATGAAAAAGAGTCTTGGGTTGACCAATCGTTCCTCGCAGATCTTCTTTCAGTCGAACGACTTCCATAGATCCGTCCGTAATTTGTACCCACTCGTGGCAAAACACCGAATAAGGCGTTCCGTTCTCTACGTAAAGCGTCGCGTCAAGACAATCCCAACCGAGTGGAGTAAACGGATCCGCCGCCGGAACAAAAGGCCCCAACGGACTTTTCGCCAAGAGGATCTGGCTTCTTCTGCCTACGCCTTTTTTGAAAAAAGA
>JAFTDZ010000112.1 GCA_017453885.1 Clostridia bacterium | reverse complement strand
TAATAGAAATAGGCGGCTTCGTTTGCTGGTTCTTCCCGAAATATACCGACGCGTGGGCTATGTTCCCCGAATTTCCGCAAGCGGTTCCCGCGGAATGGCATTGGTCGGAAGTGTTCGGATATTATAACGCGGTAACTCATGCGGACGCATTCGGCGGAACCGTGGGTCCCGGTCCGTTTGCGAACGCTTCCGTCTATACTCAGATACCGCAACTTGCGGAGTACAAACAGACGGGCAACAGCGAAAAATGGTTCAACGCGGGAACAAAATCGCTCGAAAACGTAGAACTCGATCTGCAAAATTATAACTACGTATGCATTTATATGGGCGATTTCGATTCCGCCGCATGGGCGAACAGCCTTATGGTCACGGAATTTTTCAACGACGCTCACAGAGGAGATATGCCGCTTTGCTGGCCGGTAGTGACCAACCTCGTGAACAGGGCGCCGCACGTTATCAACAGAATGTATAATACCGCCACGCCGCAGGATTATTTTACCGCGGGCGATAACGGCTTCGGTTACAACAACGTATATTCTTATATAGATCCCGCAAGGCCGCTCCGTTCGGACGGAAAAGCCCTCAACGGCACGTTGCAAACTTATTACGAACGCACTAAGTACGAGTTCGATAAATTCGGTATTTCATTCCATTCGTTCTGTCTTTCCACAGTCGGCTCCAACGCCGAAGTGGAAAATATGTTCGCAAAACTCTGCCCCGGCGGCATTCTTTCAAATTACAGGAGGAACGGGCAAAATCCGGGACTTATCGACGTGAACGGCACGCCCGACAACCTCGATGACGACGTGGGGTTTATGGAGATGAAAGGTCTTGGAAACAACACCGAATACTATTTTAAGCAGTATTTAGGCAACAATCCGCAAAAGCCCGCGTTTACGGCATTCCGCGCGGTAGCGGTTTCGCCCACGGAGATATATAACGGGGCGACCGCGCTTATGAATTCTTACAGGGTGAGAATAGTCGATCCTTATACCTTTATGGCGCTCTATAAAGAAGCGGTTATAAAGGGAATATGTTAAGGGGGTAAAATGATATGAAGAGGAAATTATTTGCATTTTTATTCGCGTCGGTTCTGGCGGCGCTTTCCGCAGGGGGCGTCGCGGTCGTATCGGCAAGCGGTGAAATAACCGATTCGGCTTCGTTCATTTTCGCAGTCGAAAATGGCGGAGAAGTAACTCTCGGGGCGGATATAGATTTCGGCGGAACGCAGGTGCAGGTCAACGGAACGGTTCGTATTGACGGCAACGGTCACAAACTCTCAAACGTGTCGCTTGCGCTTAATAACGCGGATTCTTCCTTTATCGAAAACATTACGATAAGCGGATCTTCCGATAACGGAATCGTAGTTTCGGATTCTCTCAACGTAAGATTTCAGTCCGTTCTGATCGAAAACTCCGCGGGATACGGTCTTGTGGAGAGGGGAACGACGAAAAACACCACGGTAACCGTCAACAACGGCATAGAGTTCCGCGGTAACGGAAGCGGCGCCATTCTGCTCGAAAACAAATGTATTTTTACTTTAAGGGGCAGCGCCGCGGTTTTTTCCGTAAACGAAAAGGTTTATATCCCTGCGGCGGTATCCGCTTACGTGCATGAAGGCGACGAGTATAAAAACAAGAATTTCGATAAAGAAAACAAACTCAACGTGGCGTGCGTTACCGAAAGCGGCAGTTTCTTTTTCCGCGATACCGACGGCATAAACCAACTTTCCTATACTTCTGGCGGAAAAACGTACAAGTGTTACGTTTTCCCGTATGATGAAACGCCGCCTTCGGTAGATGTTATCGGCGCGAAGAAACAAGCGGTGGTAAATACCGAAGTGGATCTTAAAAACGCCGTAAGCGTGCGGGATAATACCACCCCCGCGGATCTTCTTAAAATAGATTATTCCGCAAAATACGCAAACGGAAAAGTCCTTACCGTTTCCGACGGAGTTATTGTTCCTTCGGAACAGGGAAAACTGGAAATAACTCTGTCCGTCAGGGACGAATACGACAACGTTACCGTAAGGCGCATCTACATTGAAATAATTCCAGCGTATAACGTAAAACCGGTAATATCTTCGCCTTTTATTTCAAGAATGCAGACCGTAGGCAAAACGTTCATCCTTCCGGAATTTTCCGCCGTCGATGAAGACGGCGACGACGCGACCGTTACGATTAAAATTACAGATACGGATAATGCCGAAAGCGAAGTGACGGACGGAAAATACGTTTTCGCGAAAGCGGGTTCGTATATCCTTACCGTTTACGCGGAAGATAAACACGGCGTTACCGCGGAAAAAAGATATTATCTTGCGGCAGTTTCTGACGAGCCGACCGTGATAAACCAAACCGCAGATACAAGCGAGAGCGGCAAAAAGGGCTGCAAAAGTTCTATGGAAGCCGCGTCCGTTTTAATAGCGGGCGTAATGTTCGCGGGGGCGTATCTTATAAAGAGGAAGAAAAAATGACCAACAATAAGGTTACCATGGAAGATATAGCGAGGGAAATGAACGTGAATAAAAGCACCGTTTCCATCGCCATAGCCGATAAGTACGGCGTAAGCGAAGAAATGCGCGGAAAAATAATACTTAAAGCCATAGAGATGGGTTATGATTTTTCGCAGAGCAAAGTATCAACTTCCAAAAGAAATAAAATAGCCGTTATAGTGGAAGACAAAGCAAGCACTTTCAATAACGGGTTTTGGTATGAAGTGATACAGGGCATAGAGCAGCGCATACGCGAACTCAAATACCAACTTAAAATGTACATTTTAAGTCAGTAAGATGAACTAAACGACGTTTTTAT
>JAFTDZ010000111.1 GCA_017453885.1 Clostridia bacterium | reverse complement strand
ACCGCGTGCAGGGTTCGGGCGGCCCTGCGGAAATTCCCACGATAGACGATTACTTCGGATTTATCAAAGACCGTGACGGTATGGTGCTTCTCGTGGAACTCAAAACTGCGGACGCGGCAGTGCCGTCGCTGCTCAAAGCGAAAATAGACGAATACGGCGTGGATGATAAGATTATCATCATTTCCGCCTTTAACGACAGGTTGGACGATTTCCGCAAACTCGTTCACAACGTATCGACGGGCGGGCTGAATTCATATAAAACCATAGAGGCCGCGTGTACTTTCGCCTATATGAAAAACGCGTCTTTCGGGCCGGGAATAAACTACATAGACGATACCGAGGTTATGACGCAGGCTATAATAAGGGGCATACCCGTTTATTCCTGGACGTTCGGTTCCGTAACCAAGTTCGAGGAATATATGTTTATAAACACTTCGCTCACTTCCGATAGCAGCGGTTACGCCAAGGAGCAGTATGTTGCGCTCGAAACCGATGCGCAAAGCGTTTATACCATAACGGAAAACGCGTCGGTAACGGTCAATAATACCGTTTACAGAAGGATGCGGAAGAACATTTCCGACGCAGCGAGAACAACGCCTTTCCCCGAACCCGAAGTAACGCTTGCAAAAGCGAAAACGCTTAAAAAATCCGCCGTAAGTTACTCGGATACGGCAACGTATTCCGCCGGCAAACTTAACCTTAAACACGTTGCCGACGGCTATGAAATAGTATGGTTCACGGCGAAATGGCAAAGTATTTACGGCGACAGGTATTATTACGTAAATTCGAAGCCCATAAAAATCGTAGGAGAATCCGTTGATTTAAGGTTATATGAGACGGAGATTTCCGAAAGCGCGTACGTTGAATCGAAAAGCATCGCCGGCGAGGACGAACGACCCGCGGAACCGTTATCCGAAAGTGCGGGAACGGAGAAAACAGGAGGCTGTAACGGCGCGGCGGGCGGAGAGAGCGCGGTGATAGCCGCGGTATTGATTATTGCGATAGCGGCAGTAAAGCGCAGATCATTCAAAGCGTCCGTTTAGCGGACGCTTTTTATGGCGGAGGTAATTATATATGTACGGATTGAATAAACACAAATTTTTCAGCGAAAACGGCTACGATATCGCCGACGAGCCATTGCTCGCCGCCCTTTTTACCACAGGCAACGGATATATGGGAGTACGCGGAAGTTTTGAGGAGTTCGGCTCGTTAAGGGTGCAGGGAGCGTTTGTGCGCGGTTATATAGACGAGATAACCGAAGTTTGCGAACCTTTTGCCGACAACGATTATATGAAAAAGTGGTACCTCAACGAGGACGGGTTGAAGCGGTTTGAAAAGCAGGACAGTTGCGTAAATATGCCGGATTTTCTTTTCGTGAGGATATTCGTGGGCGAAAAGGCGTTTTACCCGTGGGAAGGCAGGCTCGTATCCTGGGAGAGATTTATCGATTCTTCCCGCGCGGAATACGTTCGCAAAGCGGTGTGGGACGACGGCGAAGGTAACCTTACCCGTTTTACGTTCAGGCGGTTCGCGTCGTTCGATAACGTTAATCTCTACTGTCAGAAGATAACCGTAAAGCCTATCAACCATGTTCTTCCCGTAAAAATAATTTCCGGCGTGGATACGGCTGTAAAAACCGGCGGGCAGTTTATAACCGAAAACGATATTATAAAGATCGGAAATTCCGGCATGATATACGCGTTTCACGCGGTAAATAAATATAAATTCAAGGCGGCATACGCCATAAAAAATAAATTCCCAAAGGGGCGGCCTCTCGGCGAATATTCCTTTAACGGAAGCGTGGGCGAGGAGTTTCTTTGCGACAGAGCGGATGAATATACCTTTGAAAAGTTTACCTTCGTTATCACAGAAAGAGACTTGCCCGCGGGTACCGATCTCGCGGAATATGCCGCGGCCGCCACAGGGCGGATAAACCCGTCTTACGCTGATCAATTCACAAGATCCGCGTCGGTTTACAAAAAATATTTCCGCAATATGGATGTGAAGATCGAAGGCGACGACGAAGCCGACGGTTACTTACGTTTCGCAAGTTATCATACCGCCGTTTCCGCTTCAATGAAGGATAGCGTTCACGGCATTTCGGCAAAGGGGCTCACCGGTGAAAGATACAACCAGTTCGTATGGTGGGACTGCGAGATCCATCAACTGCCGTTCTTTATTCTAACTGCGCCGGAAACCGCCGTAAAACTGCTGGAATACCGTTATAAAACGCTTGGGCAGGCTAAAGAAAACGCCCGTAAAAACGGCTATCAAGGGGCGATGTACGCGTTTTGTTCCTCGGTGAACGGTGACGAGAGGGTTTGGGAATATGTCAGGCACCCATTTATGCAGGTGCATATAAATTCCGATATCCCTTACGGCATAATAAACTATTACGAATATACCGGCGACGCGGAATTTATGAAGACGAAAGGCTTGGAAATGCTTCACGAATGCCTTAAATTCTGGGTGAGTCGCGTTACGGAGAAGAACGGCCGCTACGAGATTCTTCGCGTGACCGGAACCGACGAGCATCACCCGTATGTCGATAACGACGCTTACACAAATTACTGTGTGGCGTTCGCGTTTGAAAAGTTTTTAATTTACGTTAAATATTTCGGCTTTGCGATTACTTCGGAGGAAGAGGAAAAATTCCGCGATATAGCCGAAAGACTTTATAAGCCGGAACTTGAAAACGGGCTGATTCCGCAGTTCGACGGGTATTTTTCGCTCTCTCGCGGGCTTGAGGAAAGCGGCAAGGGAACGCTTAAACAGTTCCAGATGAAAAAGAGCGGACTATACCATAAAAGCCAAATAATAAAACAGCCGGACGTCGCTCTGCTGTATACTATGGTAGACGTCGGCGTAAACGACAACTATTTTGCGGAAAACTGGGATTATTACGAGCATATGTGCGAGAGTAGTTCTTCGCTTACCTTCCCCGTTCACGCTATAGCGAGCGCAAGAAATCATCGCATCCTTTCGTTTTACGAAAATTTTATGAACACGCTGAAAATAGACGTTGACGATATACATGGCGTGGGTTGGCAGGGTGTTCACAGCGGTTGTCTTGCAGGCGGATATCTTTCGGTAATTTACGGAATATTCGGTGTTAAGGCAAGGCAAAACAAACTGTATATATCACCGGTGGATATGCCGCTTTTCCTCAAAATAACGGCAAGGATAACGTATCACGGAAGCGTGGTGGAACTCGTAATGTCGGGCGGTAATGTTACGGTGAAAAAAATAAGAGGTAAAAGCGTAAGGGTTTTATTGCCTGGAGGCGCCGTTTTATTAAGCGGCAACAAACAAGCCGCTATAAGTTTAAGGAAGGCGTAAACGTGAAATTGAAAGGTATAATTTTTGATTTAGACGGGGTAATCGTAAGCACCGACGAATTGCATTATATAGCGTGGAAAAGAATGGCAGACGACGAAGGCATTTATTTTGATCGTAAAATAAACGACAGACTTCGCGGGGTGAGCCGTATGCAGAGCCTCGAGATAATTCTCGAGAGGGCTGCCCGCGAGTATTCCTCGGAAGAAAAGACTTCGCTCGCCGAAAAGAAAAACGGTCTTTACAGAGAACTTCTTAACACTTTGACCCCGCGCGACAGGCTGAACGGAGTTACGGAAACGCTCGATAATCTGCGAAAAAGGGGGTTTTTGCTCGCAATAGGCTCGTCGAGCAGAAACACTCCGCTCATTCTTGAAAAGATAGGTTACGGAGATTATTTTGACGCGGTATCGGACGGAAACAATATAACCCATTCCAAACCGCACCCCGAAGTTTTTTTGAAGGCGGCGCAGTTTCTCGAACTCGAACCGAGCGAATGTTTGGTAGTTGAGGATGCGGAAGCCGGCATAGACGCGGCGCGCGCCGGAGGTTTTATATCCGTAGGCATAGGCCCTGCAGCATTTTGCGAAAGGGCGACTTACGGAATAAAAAATATTACGGAATTAGTATCTATAACGGATTTTATAAACTGTTAAAATGTGCGTTCTCACTATATCTGAGAAATCGAAAAAGTCTGCATGTGCAGGCTTTTTATGTTTACCCCGTTATCAATGATGGCAAAGGCTGAAAAAAAGATTGCGGGACGAGTGCTTCTCTAAATGGTTGTTGTTAAACAGTGAAACGACGTTAACCGATACAAAGATTATGTTAATCGAATAAAATTAACGGCAAATTTGGATAATCTGTATCAAATTGCCGCCATTTTTATTTGACAAATTATAAAAAAAGATTTATAATCATCAAAAAGGAGATTGAATATGTATTACAATAGAAGTGTTGAAGAAGTAATAAAAAAAGCCGCGGGTTCATTTCCTTGTATAGTTGTTTACGGGGCAAGACAGGTAGGTAAATCAACTACCGTACAAATGTTATTTGAAGGAGTAAAATACATTACGTTAGACGATACTTCGGACAGAGCGCTTGCTAAAACTAATCCAAAATTATTTTTGGAAACGTATTCGTGGCCTTTGATAATTGACGAAATTCAAAAAGTGCCCGAGTTATTATCCGAAATAAAAATCATAATAGATAAACAAAAACTGATTTGGATGAAGGAAAATAAAGAATACGAACCAATGTATATATTAACCGGTTCGAATCAATACGAATTACAAAATGCCGTTTCGGAATCATTAGCGGGGAGAACGGCTGTAATTACAATGGCTTCATTTTCAAGCGTTGAAATAGAGAAGAAAACAGGCGAGAGTTTCGATCCGGAAATAAGCGTATTGTTAAAAAAAGAGAAAGATAAAAATTTACCGGCAAAAACTACCCGCGAGATATTCGAGGCAATATTTAACGGCGGCATGCCTGATGTGGTTACGGGAAGATCGGAGAGAGAAATATATTTCAGGTCGTATATTTCAACTTATATTGAAAAAGACATCAGAAACTTAATAAACGTTTCGGATGAAGCCGCTTTTATGAATTTTATATCCATAGTTGCTCTGCGTACCGGACAGCAATTGAATATCGACGATATTTCAAAAAGCGTGGGGATCGATAATAAGAAATGTAAAAAATGGATATCGATATTGGAGTCATCCGGAATAATAGCGACGATACAGCCGTTTATGAAAAACGCATCCAACAGAATAATAAAAACGCCTAAAATATACTTTATGGATACGGGTTTATGCGCGTATCTGTGCAAATGGCCGAATGCTGAAATGCTGGAAAAATGCGCTATGTCGGGGGCATTTTTTGAAACTTACGTCTTATCGGAAATTATAAAGAGTTTAATGAACGGAGGAAAGAACTATAAAGATTACATTTATTATTATCGCGATAGAGACGCAAAGGAAATAGACGTAATATATTATAAAAACGGAAGTATTTACCCGATAGAAATAAAGAAAGGCATTACTCCTACGAAAGCAACAAAGAATTTCATCGTGCTGGAGAAATTCAAAATGCCCGTTATGCCGGGATTAGTTATAGATTGCTGCGATAAAATCAGACCGATAAACGAGTGTGCATATTATTGTCCGGTATCACTGATAGGTATGTAGCCTATATGGAAAAAATATATTGGGGGGGAAGAATGGGGGTAAGCCCATAAAATTAAAGAAAAATAAAGGGATTTTGAAAATCAGCCTCAGGGTTCGAATCCCGCGTGTTGTCAGTGATTAAAAAGCAAAAAGGGAAGAAGTGAATGACTTCTTCCCTTTTATAACGCTTAGACTCTGTTTTCTTTGTCGGGGACGTAGGTAATATTGCCGATGCGGAGGGCGGTGTAGATAACGCCGGCTTTCTTTTCGGAAGTTTCGGTCGGAGTGCCCATAGCGCAGGCGCGAATGATGAATTGCTCTGCGTTTTCGGGCACTTTTCGGAGATTGCCGTCGAGAAACTTATCGTTCGCGGATATGGAAACGATTTTACAGCCTCGCTTTACGATGTAGGACGAGAACTGCCAAAGTTTTTCGAACTTGCCGTTGCTGTCGGCTATGAAAGATATATTTTCTTTTTCGTAATGAGCGGTTACTCTGAAATAATTTGACATACTTTTTCTCCTTATGCGGCTATTTTCTTTATCTGCCTGTTGGCGTAGGGCAGCCATTTTTTATAGATATACTCCCGAACCTCTTCCTGCGGGACGGTATTGTTGTTTCCGTGGCATTGAAGTATTTTGTGTTTT
>JAFTDZ010000110.1 GCA_017453885.1 Clostridia bacterium | reverse complement strand
GAAAAGGGCGGCGTAAAAGCCGCCTTTTTCAAGCGGTGAACGCGGTTAAAAAACCGCGCCCGTAAAATAAAAACAAAAAATTTTATAAACGCCTTAAAAACGGTTGACTTTACGCGCGTAATGGTATATAAATCAACTTGTAAAATAATTTTTTCCGCGAGAGCGGACGCAGGAGGCTGCTATGGAAAAATTGAATCAACTTTACGAAGGTAAGGCGAAGAAGGTTTTCGCCACCGACGATCCGGACGTGCTTATCGTTTCTTATAAGGACGACGCTACCGCCTTCAACGGCGAGAAGAAGGGCACGATAAAAGGCAAGGGCGAAATAAACAACCGCATGACCAACCGCCTTTTCACCCTTATAGAAAAAGAGGGGATACCCACTCACTTTATCGAGGAATTGAACGGCCGCGAGACCGCCGTTAAGAAAGTGGAGATAGTTCCGCTCGAAGTGATAGTGAGGAACGTTGCCGCGGGCAGTTTTTCAAAGAGGTTGGGCGTTGCGGAAGGTACGCCGCTCAAAGAATCCACCGTGGAATTTTCTTATAAGAACGACGCCCTCGGCGATCCTTTGATTAACAGTTCGTTCGCCCGCGCTCTCGGGCTTGCCACCGCGGAAGAAATAGGCACGATAAAAAGTTACGCCCTTAAAATAAACGAGATACTCAAAAAGATATTCCTCTCCATCGGGCTGAAACTTATCGATTTCAAACTCGAATTCGGCCGCTATCACGGAAAGATAATACTTGCGGACGAAATCTCGCCCGATACCTGCAGACTGTGGGACGTGAAAACCAACGAAAAACTCGATAAAGACCGTTTCCGCCGCGATCTCGGCAACGTTGTAGAGGCGTACGAAGAAGTGTTCAGAAGGCTGTTTGAAGAAAAATAAGCGATCGAAATCAAAGCCCCGTTCATAAAAGCGGGGTGATTAAAAAATCTTCTGAACGGCGTTTATCGCTTGACACGCGTTTTTTTATATTATATAATATCATTACTATGAAAAAATTTGCTTGCGCTTATTATACTTGCGAATATTCCGCTTTATGATATGATCGGCTACGAGGCATATTTTTTCGCATAGCAAAAATTATTCCCGCGGCCGAAAAACCGCGGGTTTTTATTTACTGCAAACGAGGTGTATTATGAACGTTTTTGATGTGCTTAAGGCGAGAGGTTTTATCAAGCAGACCGTTTACGAAGAGGATCTTTACAAGATGCTCGATACGGAAAAAGTTTCGTTTTACGTGGGCTTCGATCCCACGGCGGACAGCCTTCATATAGGGCATTACATTCCCATTATGGCTATGGCGTGGATGCAGCGCTTCGGCCACAGACCGATTGCCCTTTTCGGCGGCGGCACGGGGATGATAGGCGATCCTTCCGGAAGGTCGGATATGCGTCAGATGATGACGAGGGAGACCATAGAACACAACATAGCCTGCTTCAAGGAGCAGATGAGCCGCTTTATTAACTTCGACGGCGAGAACGGCGCGGTGATCGCGAACAATGCGGACTGGCTGTTGAACCTTAATTACGTCGATTTCCTTCGCGAAATAGGCGTGCATTTCTCCGTGAACAAGATGCTTACGGCGGAGTGCTTCAAACAGAGAATGGAGAAGGGGCTTACTTTCTTCGAATTCAACTATATGCTTATGCAGGGGTACGACTTTCTCGTTCTCAACAGAAAATACGGGTGTAAACTCGAAGTCGGCGGGGACGATCAATGGTCAAATATGCTCGCGGGCGTGGACCTTATTCGCCGCAAGGAACAGAAGGACGCGTATTGCCTTACCTGTACGCTTCTCCTCAACAGCGAGGGCAAAAAGATGGGTAAAACGCAGAAAGGCGCCCTCTGGCTGGACGAGAACAAGTGTTCCGTTTACGACTTTTTCCAGTACTTCCGCAACGTGGAGGACTGCAAGGTCGCCGAGTGCATGAAACTTCTCACCTTTATGGATCTCGACGAGATAGAGGAACTTACGAAGTATCAGGACGAGCGTATCAATTCCGCTAAAGAACGCCTTGCTTACGAGGTGACCAAACTCGTTCACGGAGAGGAAAAGGCGAATATCGCGAGGGAGCAGGCGCGCGCGGCTTTCGGCGGCGGCGGCGAGATGCCCACGGAAAGTATCCCCGCGGGCGTCACTTCCGTGGTGGATATCATGGCGCTTGTTGGCGTTGCAAAATCCAAGGGCGAGGCGCGCAGGCTGATAGAGGGCGGCGGCGTTTCGGTAAACGATAAAAAGGTGGCTTCTGTTTCCGAGGAGATACCCGCCGAAGCCGTGGAAAAGGGTGAATTTATACTTCACAAAGGCAAAAAGGTACACGTAAAGGTTAAAATAGGTTAAGTTATGCAACCGCTTATAAAGTGGCCCGGCGGCAAGACCGCCGAACTCGGCGTGATAGAAAAACACTTGCCGGAAAAGTATTCGAGATACGTTGAACCGTTTTTCGGCGGCGGCGCGCTTTTCTTTGAAAAGTGCCCTGAATCCGCTATTATCAACGATATTTCAAAAAATTTAATGTCGCTATACCGCTTTATAGGCAGCGGGAACGAGAAGTTTAAGAGGTGCGTTTACGGCATTGCGGACGAGTGGGAAATGCTCAAGGAATACTGCGGCGACAAGACGGAATTTTTCGTTGCCGTTTACGGGCTTTATGCCGACGGAGATATGGACAGGGAAACCTTCCTTTCAAAACTCTCCGCCTACGTAAGCCCTGCGGTGGATTTTCTCGCGGACAGGTCGCAGGTCATCTCCAACAAAGAGGTGTTCCGCGGCGAACTCAACCGTATGGTGGCTGATAAACTTCTGCGAACCGCGGCAAACGAGAAAAAATTCGGCGTTCTTTCCGAGGAAGATCTCAAAAAAAATATTCTGACCGGTTTCACCGCGGGCTACTATATGTATATGCGGTCTATGCTGAACGCCATGGAAAAGGATAAATTCCTTTTTATTTCGGACGAATATAAGACGGCTGTGTTCTTTTTCGTGAGGGAATTCTGTTACGGCTCCATGTTCCGCTACAACAAAAACGGCGATTTCAATATACCGTACGGCGGCATAGCCTATAACGGAAAGGACTTCCGCAAAAAGGTGGACGCGCTTTTCGATCCGCAGGCGGTTTCCGCGCTCAACTCCGCGGAGATCCGTTCGGAGGATTTCGGCAATATATTCGGGTTATGCGGAAAGGGAGATTTTATTTTCCTCGATCCGCCTTACGATACCGATTTTTCCGATTACGAAACGAATGCCTTCGGCAAAGCCGAACACGAACGGCTTGCGGAATGTATATACGCCACCGAAGCGAAGTTTTTGCTTATAATAAAAAACACGCCTTTCATAGAGAGCCTTTACGAGGGGCGAGGCTTTAATATTTACGCTTTCGATAACAAATACGCTTACTGCGTCAAGGGCAGAAACGACCGCGACGTGGAGCATCTTATAATTACAAACTATTGAATTTTGCGAGATTTACGAGGTTTTTTATATGGAGATCATCAGGAAATTAGCGACGAAACAGAACGACGTTTACTCTATCCGCCCGGCGACCATCGCCTTTTTCGGCGACAGTGTTACGCAGGGCTGCTTCGAACTTTATCAAAAGTCGGAAAAATCTTTGGAGACGATTTTCGATCAGGCGCACGCATACCATACTTACGTTAAGGAAATATTTTCTTCTATATTCCCCGCGTCGCCCGTCAATATAATCAACGCGGGTATTTCCGGCGACAACGCCACGAACGCCCTCTCGCGGTTAGACAGGGATATTTTAAGTTACAAGCCCGACCTCGTGGTGGTGTGTTTCGGCCTTAACGATTGCGCTTCCGGCGACGACGGAATCGAAACTTACGCCTCGTCTTTGAAAAAGATAATAACGAAAATAAAGGAAGCGGGGGCGGAAGTTATCGTAATGACGCCGAACGATATGGCAAACACGTTAAGCGTACACGTGATAAACGACGGATATCCTTTCGTTCAGAAGTGCATCGAGGGGATAATAGAAATCGTCAAGAAGGGTGTGCTCGACAGGTACGTCGAACGCGCGCGGCAGGTCGCGAGGGAAGAAAACGTTCCTGTTTGCGACGTTTACGCCAAATGGCAAAGCCTGAAACAAAGCGGCGCGGATATAAACGAATTGCTCGCAAACCATGTAAATCACCCCACGCGGGAGATGAACAAAGTGTTCGCTTACGCGCTCCTTTTCACCATGCTTGAAAATTAGCGTTAAACGCTTGCCAAACGGCGGCGGTTGTGGTAAAATTATAAAACACAGGCGCGTTGAGGCGCGCCTTAATAAAACCGTTTTCGGGAAGAGTAGCAAAAACAGGGTAAAGAGAGCGAACGGCGGTGAAAGTTCGCCCCGCGTTTCTGTGAAAGTGCGCCCGGAAGTCAAGGGAGAGGTAACGCTCTACGGGGAACCTTCCGTTATAGGCAACGAGGGCTTTATTGCCGAAGTAAAGTGGAACAGCGGTAGCACAAATCGCCTTTACTGCATAATTTATTATGCGGTAGAGGTTTTTTTATAACCGAAAGGAAAATTTATGTCGGGAAAAGTTAAAGATATTTTTTATGTTGGGAATAGTTAAAGATATTAAGGCGGCGCTCAAAAACGACCCCGCCGCAAGAAACTGGTTCGAGGTGCTTATAACGTACCCGGGCGTAAAGGCTCTGCACCGCCACCGTATAGCGCATTTTTTCTATAAGATCAAATTAAGGCTTCTCGCGCGGATGATAAGCCAGATGACGAGGTTCTGGACGGGTATCGAGATCCACCCCGGCGCGAATATAGCGAAGGGCGTATTCATCGACCACGGCTCCGGCGTGGTTATCGGCGAGACCGCCGTGGTGGAAGAAGGCGTGGTTATCTTTCAGGGCGTTACGCTCGGCGGAAAAGGTACGGAAAGAGGGGGCAAGCGCCACCCTACCGTAAGGAAAAACGCCGTGATCTACGCCGGCGCGAAGGTACTCGGCAACATTACGGTAGGTGAAAACGCCATCGTCGGGGCGAGCAGCGTAGTGCGGCACGACGTGCCCGATAACGCCACCGTAGCGGGCGTTCCCGCCAAAATAATAAGGATAAGAACTACCCCCTGCGAGTGCCTGCTGAAGGAACCCGTTTCGGACGAAGTTCGCTAAATCTCACAAAAACGAGGTGTTTTATATGAAATTTTACAATACGCTTACGAGGCAAAAGGAAGAATTTTCCACCATAGACGGCAGCAATAAGGTGCGTATGTATTCGTGCGGGCCCACCGTTTACAATTACGCGCATAT
>JAFTDZ010000109.1 GCA_017453885.1 Clostridia bacterium | reverse complement strand
GGACAGGGCGGTGGAAGTTCCCAAAACCCTTGCCGAGGAGCATTGGCTCACGGACGAGGAATTTTATACTTTCAGAACTCTGCTCTATAAATTGCTCGAGGGCGACTGGGAAAAGTAAATTATTTATTTAACGAAAATAAAAATCATAATATTAGGAGATAAAAAATGAACGGAATTGAAAAGGTGAGCGCCTTTTTGGACGAGGCGCAGGTTTACTATCTCGCCACGGTCGAAGGTGACCAACCGCGGGTAAGACCTTTCGGCACGGCGCTTGTACATAACGGCAGGCTTTATATCCAGACGGGAAAAGTAAAACCCGTATCCAAGCAACTCGCCGTGAACCCCAAGGCGGAAATTTGCGCGTTTTCGGGGGGTAAATGGCTTCGCGTGGCTGGCGAACTCGTAAACGATGACGACCGCGCCGTGAAGGTCGTCATGCTCGAAAAGATGCCTTCGCTCAAAAGTATGTACGATCCCGACGACGGAAATATGCAGATGCTGTATTTCAAAAACGCCGTCGCCACGTTCAGTTCGTTTACGGCAGCGCCCGAAACGATAAATTTATAAGAGATCGAAGGAGAAACATATTATGGAAATAAAAGCGGTAAAATTCAGAAAAGACGGTTTTTACACTCAACCTTTCGCATTCGGCGGAGAAGACGGGCCGGATAAGTTCGACCACGGCATCCGTTACCGCGGAAGTCTGCAAAATTATCTTATCGACACGGGCGACGAGGTTATTTTAGTCGATACGGGCCTTCCCGCAGGCACGCCGGAAGAAAAGCCCGACGGAAAGAGTTTCGCCTTCACGGGTAAGGATATATGCAGTTATATGGAAGCGTTCGCCGCCCTCGGCTATAAGCCGGAGCAGGTCACTAAAATACTTCTTACGCACAAGCACGGCGACCATTCCGGCGAACTTCGTTCCTTCCCGAACGCGAAGATCTACGTGAATGAGGACGAAACTTCCGCCGCGGAATTGAGCGGCGTTCCGAATATCGTTCCCGTAAAATTTACCGACGGGGCGTATTATAATTTCCCTGCAAGCCAAAAGATAGTTGACGGCGTTTACTTCATCAGGGCGAAGGGCCACACGAACGGCAACAGCATCGTAATTGTTGAAAACGACGGGCTGTTCTATATGTTGCACGGCGATATAACCTATGTTGACGAGGCGCTTTACGCCAACAAACTTTCCGTCGTTTACGACGATCCCGACGCCGCGCGCGAAACTCTTGACCGCGTTCGCGAATTCGTTCGCAATCACCCCACGGTATATTGCGGAACGCACACGCCGCAGGGTTACGAAAACCTCGAGGCGAAACGCGTTGTCGATCTCGATAATCCGCCGGAAACGATTTTTGCCGAATTCGACTTCACGAAAGGCGAAGCCACCGGCAAATACGTCTGTTCGATCTGCGGTTACGTTTACGACCCCGCGGAGAACGGCGGCGTAGCATTCGAGGATTTGCCCGCCGACTGGAAGTGCCCCCGTTGCCGTCAACCCAAAGAAAAATTCAACAAAGCATAAATAAAGCATAATTTTTACACCGCGGTTTGCCGTATCGTCACGCCGAACCGCGGCATTTTTTTGTTTTTTGAAAATTTTTTGAAAAAATTGTAACACTTTTCCGTTTTTCGCAGTCTTATATACGTACGGGCAAAACCGTAAATCGAATTATCGGAGGTAAGTTATGAAAAAGTTAAAACTCACGGCAATAGCGTTTTGTATTTCTTTGGCGGTATTCGCCTCTTGCAGCATGAATAACGCCGTCGGCGGATGGAACGGCGCTTATCGGGACGCCGCAATGGAAGGCCTCGGCTTTTATGGAGAGATGGACGGCGAAACCTATTTCGAACTCGAAGAACTTCCGTTCGTCAACACGGAAAACGAGGCGGAAAGTTACTTCAGTATGGATTCAAACACCGCGGCGTATCCCAACCTTCGCCGCATGATAAACGAGGGGCAACCTATCAACAAAAACGCCGTTCGCACCGACGAGTTGCTCAACTACTTTTCCTATTCCATACCGGACAGCGGCGATACCTTTTCCGCCAAGGCGGAACTCTCGGTCGCCCCGTGGAACAGCGAAAACTACCTGCTTACCGTTGGCGTAAAGACCAAAGAGACCACTCTCGAAAGATATTCGCAGGGCAACAATATAGTATTCCTTATAGACGTTTCCGGCTCGATGGGCGCGGATAACAGGATAGGGCTCGTCAAACAGTCCTTCAAAATGCTGCTTGGCAACCTTAACGAAAACGACGTGGTTTCCATCGTGACCTACGCGAGCGGAGTGAGGGTTGTCTGTTCCGGAAAGAAGGCGGGCGACCGTTCTTATCTCGAAAATAAGATAGACGACCTCGTCGCATACGGCGCCACCAACGGCACGGGCGGAATAGAAAAGGCTTACGAGGCAGCGGAGAGGAACTTCATTGCGGGCGGAAACAACCGCGTTATAATAGCGACCGACGGCGACTTCAACGTTGGGCTTTCAACCACGGGCGATCTGAAGGAATTTATTCAGGAAAAGGCTAAAACGGGCGTGTATCTCACCTGCCTCGGCTTCGGTATGGGCAACTACCGTGACGATATGCTCGAAACCCTCGCTCGCCACGGCAACGGCAACTTCGCGTATATAGATTCGCTTACCGAGGCGAAAAAAGTCCTTGTGGACGAGATGGATAATTCCCTCTGCGTTGTGGCGAAGGACGTCAAGTCCGGCATATCGTTCAATAAAGAAGTGGTGGATGCCTACCGCCTTATAGGTTACGAAAACAAGACCATTACCAAAGAGGATTTTGAAAATTCCGACACGGACGCGGGCGAACTCGGCAGCAACACCGCCGCGATGATCTGCTACGAAATAAAACTCAAAACCGGTGCGTATCCCGAAAGCGTTGCCGATATAAAGATAAAGTATAAAGATCCTTCTACCGAAGAGGACTGCGAGTATTTTAAGTCATTCGTTAATATATATAACGATTTAGGGCAAACGAGCGAAGATCACCGTTTCGCGGCGGCGGTCGTTGAGTTTTCACTCCTTATACGCGATTCGAAGTATAAGGCGAACGCCTCTATTGAAGCCGTTTTGCAAACGCTTAGCAGTTTGCGGTGCTGCACCGACGACGAATATAAAGCGGAGTTCAGGCAACTCGTCGCAAAGGTTTCGGAGCACAAACTTATATAGGCTGAAAAATTTATTCGGGCGGGATTTTATCCCGCCTTTTGCTTACCGCAAACGATTGACAGTTTTCGGGGGTTGTATTATAATTATTGTATAATAATTAAAAATTAAGGTGAATGATGGAAAAGGCAAAATGGATATTCGCCCGCGTCGGCGGCGTTAACGCTTACGCCGAGTTCAAGGGAGTTTTTCAGGTGAAGGACGCCGCGGCTCCGCACCTTCTCAAAATCAGCGTGACCGGCAATTATTGCGTTGAAATAAACGGAAAATTTCTCGCTTGCGCCCGTTTTGACGACTACCCCGAAAATAAATTTTACGACGAGATCCCCCTTGAAAACATAAAAGAGGGGAAGAATGAATTTACTATCCTCGCCTATACTTACGGCGTGGATAATTTTCGCTTCGTAAATGCGGAAGCGGCTCTCGCGGCGGAGATAGTATGTCAAAAAAACATATTGTTTTATACTGACGAAAACACGCTGTCGAGGATTTCTCCTCGCTACAAAAGCGGAGATATTCCGAAGTTTGCCAACGGCAACACCTTTACTGCGGAAATAAATATGAAGGAAGTTCCCTGCGGTTACGAAAAGAGCGTTTTGAAAAACGTCGATTATCCGCTTTCTCCTCGTCCTACGGAGAGGACGGTCGTTCGCGGCAACATTCCGTGCATTGTAAAAGCGCAGGGCGTTTTCCGTGCGGACGATATTGCCGACAGGTCCGAAAAACTTCAGAAGGCTTGGTTATCCCACAGGAATCAGGCGGAAATAACGGGCGGTAAGGCTCGCCCGACCTTCCCGTCGGACGGCGTTACCTTCAAGGCGAACGGGGAAAACATCTATTTCGTAGTCGATCTCGGCAAGGAGAGCAACGGCTATCTTTCCTTCGATCTCGACCTTGAAAAAGACGCGGATATAGAAGTTGCTTTCGGTGAACATCTCGACGATCTCCGCGTCCGTTCCAAAATCGGTTTCCGCAATTTCGTATCGGTCATACATGGTGTAAAGGGGCGTAACCGCTTCACCGATCATATCAACAGAACGGGTTGCCGCTACCTGCAGGTATATATTTATTGCGGCAGCGTTACGGTGCGGTATTTCGGCCTTGATTACTGCGAATACCCCGTTTCGGTCGTCCCGTTTGAAACGGATAACGCCTTGAGGAAGAAGATTTACGAGGTATCCGTCAGAACTCTGAAAGAGTGCATGCACGAGCATTACGAAGATTGCCCTTGGCGGGAACAGGCGCTTTACGCCATGGACGGCAGGAACCAGATGCTCTGCGGTTTTTACGCCTTCAACGAATACCGCTTCGCCCGCGCGAATATAGATTTGCTTTTGTCCAGGCTTCGTGACGACGGTCTTTCCTATATAACCGCGCCGTGCGCAACAAAATTCAGCATACCTTCGTTCTCTCTCGCGTCGATTATGATGCTGAAAGATTACGTCGAGTACAGCGGAGATATTACCCTTGCCGAGAAGTTATATCCGCAGGTTGAAAAGTTGCTTTCCGCATTTCTCGCCCGCACAGGTAAAAACGGGCTTGTTCCGTCTTTCGCCGGCGACAAAACGATATGGAACTTTTACGAGTGGACGAAGGGAATGTGTAACTATTTCGACGACGAACTACCCGAATTTTCCGTCGAAAAAAAACTTCGCGACGGAGCGATAGAATATCCTTCCGCGCTCAACGCCTTTTTGGTCGAAGCGCTCGACTCGGCGGCATACCTTTCCGAAAAACTGAAAACAAACAGCGACTATGCTGAAACCGCTGATAAGATCCGCCGCGCTATGGCGCAAACTTTCTGGAACGATGAACTCGGCTGTTTTGCCGCTTACGAGGCGGATGGCGAACTTTACGTTTATTGCGAACTTGCCAACTCGCTTATTCTTCATTGCGGCGCGGGCGATCCTTCGCAAAGGGCAAAAGTTGCGGAATTACTTGCGAAAGAGGGGACTTTCTTAACTTCCGTCAGCCTTTCGATGTCTATGTATAAGTACGAGGCGCTTATTTGGCACGATAAAAAGTATCTCGATTTCGTCCTTCGCGATATAGACGAAAAGTGGGGCTATATGCTCTATAATAACGCCACCACCTTCTGGGAAACGATGAAGGGGGCGGACGACTTCGACTATGCCGGCTCGCTCTGCCACGGCTGGAGCGCGATCCCTGTTTATTTCTATATGAAATATTGTCGATGAAAATATAAAAAACCCCGTAAAACGCGTGTTTTACGGGGTTTTTAGTATGTTTGAAATTATTCTTCGGGCTTCGTTTCGAGTTTCAGCGGATAATCGCCGAGGTGTTCCATTTTGAAGCCGTTCTTCTTATATTCTTCGTAATCGAACGCTTCGAGTTCGTCTATGGCGAGTTTATGGAATTCATAGAAGTTATGCCACCAGGTCTGGTCGCTGCCGAGTTCCGCAGTAAGGTATGCGTCCGCAATATCGCAGCCCATAGCGGGCGCCACGTAGAACGCGCCCATTGCAAGCACGTTAACTCCGTTTCCGGTTATAGCCCTTCTCGCGGCGGGCACGCTTTCCACAACGCCCGCGTGAACGTGGGGGCATTTGCTTGCGGCTATATGTATTCCCATACCCGTTCCGCAGAAGATAAGCGCTCTTTCAAAATTACCTTCGCTTATTTGCGCCCCTACGCGAAGTCCCACGCGGTGGAACATATTTTCGGTATCGTTCGGGTCGCTGTCGGCCTTTACGCCGAGGTCGGTTATTTTCCAACCTTTTGCTCTCAGATGTTCGCAAACGGCTTCTTTAAGCGGGTATCCGGCGAAGTCCGCGCCGACTACAAGGTACTTGTCTTTTACAGTTTTCATAATTTTTCTCCTTTATTTTATTTTACATTGCAATAAAAAATTTTTCAATACATAAAGCAAAGAATTTTTTGCACTTTTCACTTTTCGTTCAAGGCTTTTTATTCTCGCTGTATCTCCAAATTGAAATATACCACATATTTCCGCAGTTGTCAAGGCATACGGGCATTTTTAATTAAATTTTTTATATTTATTGCGTTGACAAAATTACGCAGATGGGATATAATTACCTAAAACGACAAGAGGTGATACGATATGGCTGTAAGGCTGAACGAGGATAAGGAAGTAGTTGCCACCATAAGGGAAGGGTTGAGGCGCAAAGGCGGTTACTGCCCGTGCAGACTTGCCCGCACGGAAGAAAACAAATGTATGTGCAAAGAGTTTCGCGATCAGATAGCCGATCCGGAATTCGAAGGCTATTGCCATTGTAAACTTTATTATAAAAGTAAAGATTAGTCGCCTTTTTCACATATAAACCGCATTTTTCACATAAATTCCGCCCGTTGCGGCATAATCTTTTCATGCAGTACGAAAAGGTTTACGTGGGCGTATATACGTTTACCGATACAGGCGGAAGTTCACGCCCCGTTTCACTCGTATGGAAGGACGGGCACGTTTACAGAATAAATAAAATTCTTTCGGTAAAATCCGCGCCGCCCGATCATGAAGGCGGGCTTGTCGCAACGCGTTACGAAGTGGATATCGAAGGGCATATAAAAATTCTCTATTACGAATCGTATCTCAACAAATGGTTCGTCGAAAAACTTTTGTAAAACAAAAGTCGCCGTTTTTTTACTCGGCGGCTTTTATTTTGAAAAAAGTCCGCGATCGTCAAGGATAATATCTTCCTTTTTCAGTTTTTTTACGTCGTATAGCGGGATCAGTTCCTTAAGGGAAAGCGGTTCGAATTTATCCGTCAGCCCGCAGTTGAACGCGAGCATACCTATAACGGGGCGCGGATCCGGAAAATTCGCCGTTATATATTCCAGGTTCGATTTTCCCTCGCGCTTACTCATTCTCTCGCCGTTCGCATCCATCATAAGCGGAACGTGCGTAAAATCCGGTCGTTGAAAACCGAATTTATCAAACAAAAACAGTTGGCGGGGAGAGGAAGGCAGGAGATCTCTACCGCGGACGACTTCGGTCACGCCGCTCTCGCCGTCGTCAACCACCACCGCGAGTTGGTAGGCGAAAACCCCGTCCGCTCTCCTCACTATAAAATCGCCGCACTCTTTTTTAAGGTCTTGTTCGCAGTACCCGTAAAGTCCGTCGGTAAAAGAGACGGTTTCGTCGGGAACGATAACTCTTGCGGCTCCTTTTCTTTTCGGCCTCTCCGCGGGGGAGAGAAGGCGGCATTTTCCGTCGTAAACGGGTGTGTCGCCGTGCGGCGCGGTAGAAGCGTGCAGTTGCGCTCTCGAACAAAAGCACGGGTAGATCAGCCCTTCCCGATCGAGTATGTCGAAATAGTTTTTATAAACGTCCGCGCGTTCGCTCTGCCATATGATCTCGCCGTCGAATTCAAAACCGAAGTAGTCTAAATCACGCATTATCGCGTATGCAAGGCTTTTGGGGCAACGCGCCGCGTCAAGATCCTCTATCCGCAAAAGATACTTTCCTCCCCGTGATTTTACGGAGAGGTAACCTATCATTGCGGTGAAGATATTACCGAGGTGAAGCCTGCCCGAAGGCGTCGGCGCAAACCTGCCTGTCACTTGTCTTTCCATAGTTCAAGTATAAAACAATCGTCGGGAAAAGTCAAAAACTTTGCAAAGAAAAAGCGGCCGAAAATTCAGCCGCCTTTGCTTAAGTCAAATTATTTAACTTTTTCTTCCCAAATGGACTTCGCGGTACCGGTACCGTAAACGTAAACGCAGGTGCCTTTAACGTAACCGGTGTCTTGCAGTTTGCCGTAAACGTACTTCATATCTTCGTCGTTCATATACTCTTTCATCTTTTCTTCGGAGCAATCGAACTCGAGTATAACTACCATATCGGAAGACAACGCGGCGAGAGCGGAACCCGTTTCGTCTTTAACGAGAAGGTGAACGTTGATCTTAACGCCGTATTCTTCTTCTTTATCTTCGTTGAGAAGATCGGCCAAAGTGCTCTTGAAAGCGGCGTTGTATTCTTCGATTTTATCGCTCTGTTTGTAGCCTTCTTTTTCATAAGTCTTTTTAACGGACTTATAAGTGGAGCAACCTACGAGGGTGATTGCCGCTATTGCGAAAAGCATTACGGCGATGATTTGTGTAAATTTTTTCATAGCAATAATCTCCTTTGTTTTTTGATTCAATTTTATCACTTTTATATCCCGATTGTAAAGCGATTTTTCGCAAATTGAAAAATTTTTCCGTTCGGTTTGACACTTATTCCCTTACGTTGTATAATATAAACATGGAATTAAGGGATTATCAGAAAGAATGCGTCGCGGCGATCGACGGGATGAAAAGCGGAAGCGCGCTCGTCTCCATGGCTACGGGGCTTGGCAAAACGGTCGTTTTCTCCCGCATAAGGAGAACGGGCAGGGTACTTATAGTTTCACATCGCGAAGAACTCGTCAATCAGCCGCTTAAGTATTACGACTGCCCCTGCGGGATAGAGCAGGGCGAAAACGTCAGCCACGGGGAAGAAGTCGTTTCGGCAAGCGTTCAATCGCTGATCAAAAGGCTTGATAAATTTTCGCCTTACGATTTCGATATTTTAATTACCGACGAGGCTCATCACGCGGCGGCGCCGAGTTATAAAAAAATTTATTCGTATTTCCGCCCGAGGATACACGTCGGCTTTACCGCCACGCCTAACCGCGGCGACAAGGTACGGCTCGACGATGTTTTCGAAAAAATAATTTTCGAGCGCGACCTTAAATGGGGAATATTGAAAGGATACCTTTCGGACGTCAGATGCCTTCGCGTCAACGTTTCCTACGATCTTCGGGGCGTAAAGCGCCGCATGGGCGATTTCGTCACGGGCGAACTCGATAAAGCGGTAAACATAACTTCCGCCAACAGGCAGATAGCGGAAGTTTATAGAAAATACGCGCGCGGTCAAACGCTTATTTTCGCCGCGAGCGTGGCGCACGCACAGAACATCGCCGCGGAGATCGAAGGCGCCGTGGTCGTCAGCCAGCAGACGAAAAACCGCGCTGAAATAATTTCTGACTTCACCGAGCGGAAAATACCGTGTATCGTAAACTGTATGATTTTCACCGAAGGCACGGATATGCCACTTATCGAAACGGTCATCATCGCCCGTCCTACGCAGAATCCTTCGCTCTACACGCAAATGGTGGGCAGGGGGCTTCGCAAAGCGCCCGATAAAAAATACCTTACGCTTATCGATTGCGTAGGCGTATCGGGTAAACTCGACATATGCACCGCGCCGACGCTTATGGGGCTCGATATAAAGGACGTACCCGAAAGCAGGCTGAAATATCTCGAGGGGATGCTGACCGAAATGCCGGATACGGTAGAGAAGGCGTGCGACTGCCCCGAAAACTGGGTGTATAACGTTGAGGCGGTCAACCTGTTTGCGAAGGAGCAGGGCGTAAATACCCGCAAGATAAACTGGACAAAAAAGAGCAACGGAGACCTCGTCTATCAGTTCACCGACGGCGACCGTATAGGAGTAAAAGCGATGAACGAACTCGGCAAAACCCGCCTTATGTTCTACCGCTACGACGAGGGAGAGGGGAAATTCGTCTATTCCGAAACGGAAGAAACTTCTCTGCAGGACGCTCTCGACAAGGCTTACGCCTATTTTTACGCCAATTATAAGGACGAGGAAAAACTATGGAACCTCTCCGAATATTACGGCTGGCAATTCGAGCCCGCCACCGATAAGCAGAAGGATTATATTAAGGCGAACGTCCCCGCGGACGAGTGGGAGGCTCTCGTGAAAAACAGGCATCTCACCAAGGGCGACGCCGCGCAGATACTAAACGCCTTATCGCTGAAGAACGTCACCACGAAGAAACTGCTTGCCATGCACGAGAGGAAAGCGGCGGAGAGGAAACGGCAGGAAGAGGAGCGTAAACGGCTCGCCTCGCTGAAGATAAGATACGTACTCAAAAAGAAGGGCAGAAGTTTCAAATACTACGCCGTTCGCTGTCCGGACGACCTCGTGATCTTCGACGACTGGCCCGCCGCCGAGGAATTCATTTCGTCTCAACCGCAAAATTCCGTAAGGTATAAAGGCTTTACTTCAAAGGATGCGGCAATCGCTTTCCTGCGCGGTGTAAAATAAACCAAAGCAAGTCGAAAAACGTCGTTAATGCGCGAAAAACGGCGTTTTTTTATTGCGCCCGTTTCGACAAAACGTTTCAAACAGAAACAAAACGTCGCTTTTTCGGCAACGCTTTCCGTGCTAAAATTTTTTCTACACGGAGGGCAGAATGGCAGTTTACATAGAATACGCGGTGATCGACAATCTTGTGCTCGATTATCTTCTTCTGAAAGGCGCGATGAAAACGGCGAGGATAAAATTTACGGAGTTTCAACTTATTGCAGCCGCGATTTTGGGTACGCTTTTCGCCTTGTTTTTCCCGCTGATGAACGTAGGCGGTTTGGTGGCGTTTCTTCTCAAGATGATAGTCGGCGAGATAATTACGCTCGTTGCCGGCAGGTATAACGATATTTACGGATTTGTAAGGGCGTTCCTCTACTTTTTGCTTTACACCTTCGCCGCGGGCGGCGCGATGATCGGCGTGTGTTTTCTTCTCGGGTTGAAATTCGATTCCGACGCGGGCTTTTCCATCCTTTCCGCCGCGGGCGACGTGGCGTTCGGCTTTATAATCCTATCGGGCTATCTGTTTGCGAAACTCGTCGGCGTTCTTTTCGGCAATGCGCGTAAAACCGCTGATATAGGCGGCTTTTTGCGCGAAGTGTCCGTTTTCGACGGAAGCGGAAGCGTGCGGCTCGACGGGATGATAGATACCGGCAACACCCTTTACGACGGCAAGACCGGCAAGCCCGTTTCTGTCATCAGCAAAGAGGTGGCTGACAGGCTTATCCTCGGCGGTACTTTCAGAATGAAGGGCGCGCACTATATTTCCTACGGAACGCTGAAGGGCAAAGGCAGGATACTTGTTTTTGAAATAGAGCGTATGGTGATATATTGCGGGGAAGATCGTAATATAATAGATAATGCGATGATAGGCGTCAGCCCCGATAACGCCGCCATGCGGTGCGACGTAATACTTCATTCGGGGCTGCTTACGGGTGGCGTATGAAAATATCCGAATTGTTAAAAAATTTTTTCGTAAAGATCTTCGGCGGCGACCGCGTCGATTACGTCAGCGGTACCGAAGCCTTGCCCCTTCCGTATTCGCCGGACGAGGAGCAGGAACTTCTCTCCGAGATGATGGAAGGCAACGACGAGGCGGGGCAGAACCTTATAGAGCATAACCTTCGGCTCGTCGTTTACATAGCGCGCAAATTCGACAATACCGGCGTCGATCTCGAGGACCTCGTTTCCATAGGCACGATAGGGCTTATCAAGGCGGTGCGGTCGTTCAATACGGATAAGAAGATAAAACTCGCCACCTACGCCTCGCGCTGTATAGAGAACGAGATACTTATGTATCTTCGCAGAATAGTGCGGCAGAAGGGAGAAGTTTCCTTCGACGAACCGCTCAACGTCGATTGGGACGGCAACGAACTTCTCCTCTCCGACGTTATCGGCACCGATAGCGACTTCGTTTTCAAAAATATCGAAACGGGCGTGGAAAAGGAACTTTTATACGAGGCGTTAAAGAGCCTTTCCCCGCGCGAGCGGCAGATAATGACCTTGCGCTTCGGTCTTTCCGGCGGCGACGAACTCACCCAAAAGGAAGTAGCCGATCTTCTCGGTATATCTCAGTCGTACATTTCCCGCCTCGAAAAGCGCATAGTAACGCGGCTGAAGAAGGAATTTTCCAAAATGTATCAAGCCTGAAAAATGCCCGATAATGCGCGTTTTGGGCAACTTTTATAAAAAGCCGGTATAAAAATTTCAACTTTGCGGATATTTAACTGTATCCCCTCGTTACATAGGAGGTACGTATGTCAAACAAAGTTGAGATCAGCGGCGTGAACACTTCGGGGCTACCGAAACTCACCGCGGCGAAGAGCCGTGAACTTCTCGAGAGGATAGCCTCGGGCGACGAGGCCGCAAGGGAAGAATTCATAACCTGCAATATGCGGCTCGTGCTGTCGATAGTAAAGCGGTTTTATTCCAAGCGCGCGTGTTCGGACGATGTGTTTCAAGCCGGTTGCGTGGGGCTTATCAAGGCGATAGACAACTTCGATCTTTCCGTCGGCGTGAAGTTTTCCACCTACGCAGTCCCGATCATTTTAGCAAGATGAAATTCATGAAACAAGCGAAAGGAGAACTTGTCAATGAATTTCACGAAAGAACTGCCGATCACCAGAAAAACCGCTATTTATAAGGCAATTTCGCTTCTTTCAAAGGAAAAGAACAGAGAAGAAGAAATAGCGATTTTAACTGAACTCGCGACGGGAGTGCCGATTCTGCAATGGTCTGAAAAGATAGCGCGAGACTGTATTAACGATTTCTACATAGAAAACAATCGGTTACCGACGGTTACGGAATTACAGAAAAACTCGGACCTTCCGTGTCACACAAATTTCAAATATTTATTTGGAATGACGGCGCGACAATGGCTTGACGAAAACAGCAAGTCGTATGAAGTTCCGAAGAGCACAAGGAGACGAGCGCTTTTGCTTGCGTCGGAGCTGCTGGACGGTGAAGAACAAAAGCGTATTTTCGAAATGCTCGATGAATATCCGATAGCAAAATGGAATGACGAAAATATGTCAAATTGTCTCGTATCGTTTTTCGAGAAATACAACAGGGTGCCGATAGAAGACGAAATGGCGGATTCGGAAGAGTTACCGTATTACGGTATTTTTAAGTACAAGTGGAAAACGACATATTTGAAATGGTTGGAAGAACACATCCCCGTTCTATATGAAGAGTATCTGACGGAAAGGGTTTATCAACGGGACTACGTTGCGGATTTCAAAAGAGAATATAACAGGATATTGCCGAAAACGGAAGTGGATTTTAACAGGCGGAGAGATCCCGGAAAATGTTGCAGTGCCGATCGGATAAGGGTTGCGTTGAACTTAAAGAGTTGGCAACAGTTGGTAACGTATTGCGGTTTGAAGCCGTTTGACGCTATGGCGGATAAAATCGCAAAAGAACGGGCAAAAATCAAATCCGTAGAAATGATAGACGTTGATTGCGGAGAAAATTTCTTTTTCAGGTTATACAGTAAAAAAATTGAAAAAGAACTTGAACTTTTATATCAAAGTTAGAAATATGTATAATTTTAACAAAACCAATATGGATGAAATATCGGATAAGGAATTAAAACCTGACAACAAGTGGCTGCTTGAGAAACAGTTAGAGACCTTGCAAATTTTCTACGACAGGAAATTGTTGACTAAAGAGCAATATGAATTTGAAGTCCAAACATTAAAGACGAAAATCAAGACAGATTTAGTAGATGACAGTAAATATTGAATATGCTGCTTAGAACACAAGAGAGGCATGTTATACTGTAAAATATGCAAAGTGGTGGAAAAAGTAATAATAAGTGTAACATATCTCATCAATAGTTTCCGAAAAAGGCGGCGTTTCAGCCCTTTTTGCCGACCATTCGCTTGAAGTACGCGAGTACGTTTGCGCTCGTGTTCGACAAAAATCATCTGAAACGGCGACTTTTCGGTGCTTCGCATTTTAAGCGGCGAGAATGCGAAGTAAATAACTATCGTAATAATATGTTTTACCACTCGTCAAGGCGAGGCAAAGACCGCAGGCAATACTTCCGTATTGTCAAGGGCTTTAACATAGCATTGACCGCATTATCGCCGCTTAAAAAAACAATTGATAAGGTGTGTTACACTTAAATACTATTTCGGCATAACAGAATTGTACGCCAAATGAAATGGTTTAAGAGTCCGGAATTAGGCAATGATTAGAAACAAACTCGCCGTCAATTCCAAATCTCAATCGCTTTTGGTGATTGTAAAATAAAGTGTGTAAGTTAGAAAAAAAATGACTTACGCACTTTTTGTTTTAGCGAAAGTGTGATACGTAAAATTATGTATACGACTAATGCGGTAGAGAGAGTAAATTCGAGTATCCTTAAGGTAAAGAAGAAAAGCGCTTTCCCGAACGAAAACGCCTTACTGAAATTATTATATTTACGAATAACGGAACTTTACCGAAAATGGCAGGGCGGCAAAGTCAGAGATTGGGCTATGGTCAGGAACCAACCTTCGGTCTATCCCGCCCTTCAGGAGCGGCTGCATAAATACGAAAATCTGATTTGACAAAAAAATTTTACACACCTTTCTTGACATTCCCTGTTTATTCAGAAATACAAAAACTTAATTTGACAAATATTACTTGCTTCCTTTTATTGCGTCCACTTTTTTTAAATCGGAAACAGAAATATCTCCGTAGTATTTATGAAATGTCCGGTAAAAAGTCTGCATGCTATTAAATCCGTTCGCCAAAGCAATTTCAGTTAAAAACATGTCTGTCGTCATAAAAGTTTCTATCGTATTATTCAGTCTGACATAAGCAATATATTCTGGTACGCCGATATTGAATAGACTATTAAAAAGACGTGAAAAATAATAAGGAGAGTAATTAAAAACATCGGCAAGCGTTTTTAGATTTATTTTTTCTCTGTAGTGTTTGTTTATATAATTTACGATCAATTCAATCCTGTCGTTAGAGATGTTGATCATATTTTCTTCTACGTCGCATAAAGAGATTATCTCGCCCAAAAGCATATTTATATTTGCATACAAGAGGATCGGATTCATCATGTTGTGTTCAGTTACGATTGTATGAAAATACTTTTTAAGCCCTATGGCTTTTTCGCTTGATAAGAAAGGTGTTTTTAATTTTCTCCCTTTCATAAAAGATAAATATTGCGAGCAGTAATTATCCGGCAACTTTATAAGATATTGTCTGCTTGAATCGTTGTCAGGCAGAACGAGATGTTGAACAAAACTTTCGATTATTAAAACGTCGTCTTTTTTTAGGATATATTTTTTATTTCCCAAAAAAATCACTTTTTCCCCTGAAATAATGTAATATAATTCCAAATGGCGATGAAAATGGTAATTGCCCCATCTGTCAAAAGTATTGGATGTTTCCAGCACGATGGAGCTATCAGTGTCGGATTCGTATTTAGCAGGATTTTTCATTTCCGACGGTGTTTTCCCCGTTTCGGATTCCCTCTTTGCTATTTTCGCCAAATCGTAGGTATAGTTCATTTTTTTACTAATTTCCTCCTAATTGTATTTTATCATGAATCTTTTAATAAGTCAAGAGTTAAAAACGCAATTTTTGGAACGAATAGTTTTTATTTTAATGTTGATTATAAATCTTCTTTTGTTGTAAAATATAAATAGATAGAAAAAGGGATAATATTGCCGTTTGGATTCGTCAAACTAAATTTAAGCAATATTATGTTATTAATTATGAAAAAAATAAAACTAGGAATTGTTGGTTGCGGCGGGATATTCAAATATGCACATTTGCCTGCATACAAAAAAATGCAAAACGTTGAGATCGTAGCGCTTTGCGACATTGTCGAGGCAAAAATGGAAGATCCGGAATTTCCGCCCGATGCGCATAGATATACGGCTTGGCAGGATCTTATAAACGATCCCGAAGTCGAAGCAGTGGACATTTGCGCGCCAAATTATTTACACTCTGTCGTAGGAGTTGCGGCGTTGAAAAAGGGTTTGCACGTTTTCACCGAAAAACCGGATGCGATTTCCGTTTCGGAAATGCAGAAACTAATAGACGCGGAAAAAGAGAGTGGCAAAGTTTATATGGCGATGCGCAACAACCGGCATCTCAACGTATCTAAATTTTTCAAACAATATATCGACGAAGGTAAAGCGGGCGAGTTATATTGCGGGCGTTGCGGCATAATTAGAAGGCGCGGGATTCCCGGGAAAGGCGGCTGGTTTACTACCAAAGCGCAATCGGGGGGCGGTCCTTTGGTCGATCTCGGCGTTCACATGATAGACCTTGCCGTTTATTTTATGGGCAATCCCAAAGCGGTCTCGGTCTCGGGTTGCGTTTACAATAAATTTGCGAACAGCGACATAAGCGATTCCGTTAACTCGAAGTTCGGAGAGAAGAAAGACGACGGGATTTTTGATGTAGAGGATCTTGCGATGGGGTTTATACGATTTGAAAACGGGGCTTGTTTGCAGATAGAATTCAGTTGGGCGTCGAATATAGAAAAGGAGACGGCTTTTTTGGAACTCCGTGGTGAAAAAGCGGGATTGAAATTCAGTTATATTCCGGAAGATAATCGAATATATACCGAAGAGTGCGGTCGCCTTGTGGATATAGCGCCGAGAATACCTGAACCCGACGGCGGACACGGACAAAATCTCGTGCATTTTATTGACGTTATACAGGGTAATGCAAAGCCCGATTTTACGAGCGAACAGGGTTTGAACGAAATGAAGATACTGCAAGCGATATACGAATCCGCCGAAACGGGAAAAGAAGTTATACTGTGATATGGACAAATTAAGGATAGCTGTGATCGGCGTCGGACGGATAAGCGTTATGCATCTCGGCGCGATAAAATATCTGAAAGACATTGCCGAACTCGTCGCAGTGTGCGATATTAAAACCGATCGGGCAAAAGAAACGGCGGGGAAATACGGTTGCAGAGCGTATACCGACTATATTGAAATGCTCGACAAGGAAAAACCCGACGCCGTTCATATATGCACGCCACATTATCTTCATACGCCTATGGCGAGAGCGTGTTTTGAAAAAGGTATTGCCGTTTTGACCGAAAAGCCGATGGGGATCGGATATGAAGATTGCCTGAAAACCGTAGAAATGGCGGAACGGAAAAATCTATTGTACGGCGTAATATTTCAATGTCGCTATAACGATTCTTCCGTGCTCGTAAAAAAGGCTGTTGCGAGCGGGAAACTCGGTAAAATCGAAAGCGTGGTTTCCACACTTACATGGTCGCGTCCCGACTCTTATTATTCGGAATCCGACTGGAAAGGGACTTGGGATAAAGAAGGCGGCGGTGTAGTTATCGATCAGGTCATACATTCGCTCGATCTTGCAAACTGGATAATCGACGACGAGATTGTCAGCATAGGCGCAAGTATCGCTAACCGCGGCCATAAAACGGTAACGGTCGAAGATACCGCGGAAGGCATGATCGAATATAAAAACGGGGTTAAATACGGTTTTTATTGTATGAATAATTACGGTTGCGACGAACCTGTGGCAATAAAATTCTTCGCTGAGAAAGGCAAGGCTTTTTTAACTTACGACTATGCTTATATAGAGTATAACAACGGAAGTACCGAAAGAGCGGAAACGACAGCCCCCGACGTAGTTTATGGCGGCGGAAAAGATTACTGGGGTTTTATGCACGTAAGGCAAATAGAACAGTTCTACAAAGCGTTGCAAGGTAAAGAAAGGCTTGAAATAAGCGCGCGAGAAGCACTGAAAACACAAAAAATAATAAACAGCATTTATGAAAGCGCTAAAAGCGGAGAAAAAATCATTTTTGGAGGTGGAGATAATAAATGAAAATAGGTATTTTTCTCGAAAGTTTGAGAAAGGAATTCAAAGAAGGCGTTTTGCTTGCGAAAAAAATGGGTGTGAACGGATTTCAGATATATGCCGGCAGCCCTACGATATACGTCGGCATGAGCAAAGATGAAATTAAAAACATAAAAGCATTTTTAGCGGATAACGAAATGGAAATTTCCGCGTTGTGCGGAGATATGGGACACAGAATGTTTTATTTTCCCGATGAAATGCGTGAACAGATAGAACATCAGAAAAAAGTCGTTGATCTTGCCGAAGAGTTCGGGGTGAACGCTATCACGACGCATATCGGCGTGATTCCCGAAAACAGAAATACGAAGATGTATGAAACGATGGCGTCCGTTTATAAGGAATTAGCGGACTGTGCGGCAAATGTTGGCGCACATTTCGCAATCGAAACAGGTCCCGAACCTTCCGCACGGCTTAAAAGTTTTCTCGATGAGATCGACAGTAAAGGTAAAGGCGTGAATTTCGATCCCGCAAATCTTGCTATGGTTCAAGGCGAAAATCCCGTCGAAGGCGTAAAAAACCTTAAAGATTATATCGTACACACTCACGCTAAAGACGGTAAATTATTAAAAAAGATAAATTCGGAAGCGTTTTATATTTCGGATGTGATCGGAGTAGAACATCAATCCGAAGAAGGTTTTTTCATCGAAACGCCGCTCGGCGACGGCGACGTTCCGTGGAAAGATTATATCGCCGCATTGAAATCGGTCGGTTACGACGGATTTTTGACGGTCGAGAGAGAAGTCGGCGAAGATCCTGTTTCAGATATTCGTAAAGCGGTAACATTTTTAAAGGCTGAAATATAATTACGGAGAACACTATGGATAAATTTTTATTCGGCGTTGCAACAAGTGCGACTCAAATCGAAGGCGCATATAATAAAGGCGGAAAGGGCTTGTCAATCTGGGACGAATTTTCGCGCAAAGGTCTTATACAAAACGGGATGACCTGTTTCAAAGCGTGCGACTCTTATAATAAAGTTCAGGAAGATTTGGATTTATTGAAAGAACTCGGAGTAAACAGTTATAGATTTTCGATATCGTGGCCGAGGATACAACCTGACGGTTTCGGTTCCGTTAATAAAGAAGGAATAGATTATTATAACAAACTTATCGACGGATTAATTGAGAGAAACATCAAGCCAATGGTAACGCTTTTCCATTGGGATATGCCCGTAAAACTTTTTGAGGACGGCGGTTTTTCAAATCGGGAAATCGTAGAGAGGTTTGAAGAATATGGGAAGATCGTTGCTGAAAATTTCGGTGACAGAGTAGAATTATTTTCCGTTATGAACGAAGCGGAAGCGGTAATTGATTTTATGTGTCTTCGTCCCGTCGGAAACGGATATGCGGCAATGAGCAAGCAACAAGCGTTTGAATGCCTACATAATTTGTTGCTTTGTAATGCGGCAGCGACTTATTCTTTAAGAAAGTATTCAAAATGCAAAGTGAAAGTCGGCATGGTTAATACGACGAGAACGCTTATACCCAACGAAGCGAAAGCGGAAGCCGCGGCGTATAAAGCGATGTTTACGTGTGGCGACGAGTTGTTTGGTAATACGACATTTTGGGATCCCGTATTTTTCGGCAAGTACGACGAAAGACTTGTGGAAAAGCAAAACATTGACCTTTCTTTTGTTAAAGACGGGGATATGGAATACATAAAATGCATTCCCGATTTTCTCGGTCTTAACATTTACATAGGGACTAACGTGGAGCTGAACGCTTTAGGCGAAATAGTTTTTTCCAAACCTTCTCCAAACGCGACTTTCGGCGATATGTCGGGAGATTATATGAATACGGCGAAAGCGATGTATTACGGCCCGAAATTCATGCAGAAAAGGTACGGCAAGCCCGTCTATGTGACTGAAAACGGTTGTTCTCTTTCCGAATGTCTTATAGATGGAAAAGTTGAAGACCAGATAAGGACGGAATACATAAGGCGGTATCTGGCGGAACTAATAAAAGCGAAGTGCGACGGTGTGGATGTAAGAGGTTACTACGTGTGGACTTTAATGGACAATTTCGAGTGGTCGTCGGGATTTACCCGTAGATTCGGGCTTGTTTACGTCGATTTCGAAACTTGCAAGAGATATCCGAAAAATTCTTTTTATCAATATAAAAATCTTATCGGAGAATATCAAAATTGGATATGATAAAATATTCAATAGACAATTGGCGTATAAACGTAGGGGAATACGGCGTTTTTTATGCGAAAACTCCTTGTTCCGTTTTTTCCGTCCTGATAGATAACGGTGCGATCAGACATCCGTATTATGACGGAAACGAAAAGGAAATGCTCGCTTTGAGCGATAACGACTATGAATTCGACGCTGAATTTATCGTAGGGACGGAGCAATTAAAAAGGCAAAAACAGATTTTACGTTTTCGCGGGCTCGATACGATTTGTGAAATATTGTTGAACGGACAGCGGATAGGAAGAACGAAGAATTTTTTTCGTAGTTATGAATTTGATTGCGAAAAGATATTACGTTTGGGAAAGAACAGTCTGAAAATACGATTTTACTCTCCTACAAAATATATTGCGGAAAAAGAAAAAACACATCCCGTTTGGTCGGAAGTTATAACAATGAAAGGTGCGGCGCAAATTCGGAAACCGATATTTACATTCGGTTGGGATTGGGCTCCCGTATTACCGGATATCGGGATAATCGGTGGCGCGGAATTGCTGTCTTTTGATTCGCGCATAAAGAGTACGGATATTTATCAGGAGCATAGTCCGGACGGCGCGACTTTGCGCATAAAAGTCAAAGCCGATGCATTGGGGAAAGAGATTTTCAGATATACGCTTTTATATGGGGAAGAGAAGATAGCGAGTGCGACCACAGAAAAAAACGACGTTGAATTATTCGTGCCTTCCCCGAAATTGTGGTGGCCGCGCGGATACGGCGAACAAAACCTGTATTGCTTAAAAATCGAAATGATTTCGGACGGAACGGTGGTGGATACGCTCATCCGTAATATCGGTTTAAGAACCATGAAAATAAACGTCGAAACGGACGAGATCGGTAGAAAATTCGAGATTGAAGTCAATTCGGTAAAGATATTCGCTTTAGGTGCGAATTACGTGCCTGCCGACAGTATCTTGTCGCATATAACAAGGAAGAAAGTTCAGAATGTACTTGAAGTCGCGCTTTTTCAGAATTGTAATTTGATAAGGGTATGGGGCGGAGGATACTATCCGGACGAATATTTCTATGATTTTTGCGATAAAAATGGGCTGATTGTGTGGCTTGACTATATGATAGCGTGTGAAGACGTTCGTTTGGAGGATGGCGGACTTGAAGAGTACGTCGCCGAATTGATAGAAAACGTAAACGCCGTAAAACACAGAGCGTGTTTGGGATTGATATGCGGTAATAACGAAGGTGAAGACAAATTAAAGGACAGAACGGAGAATAAAGACGCAGTAAAAGATTATACTTGGTTGTTTGAGAAAGAATTTCCGAGAATAATGCGCGAGATCGCTCCCGAAACATTTTACTGGCAGTCTTCTCCGTCGAATACGGGCAATTTTGATAAGACGAACAATCCCGCTTACGGGGATTCGCACTGTTGGGGGGTTTGGTTTGCCGATAAACCGTTTGATTATTATAAAGGCGACGACGTGAGGTTCTGTTCCGAATTTGGATACGAATCTTTACCCGACATTCGCACGATAAAAATGTTTACCGAAACAGACGGCAATGAACTTATTCCCGCAGTGTTGCGTTCGCGTGAACGGACGGGAGTCTTCGACGGTATAGAGAAGATCTTACACGATGTAAAAGATAAGTATGGCAAAGTTGGAAAATTAAAAGAACTGGTATACCTTTCTCAATTATTGCAGGCACAAGCGATAGGCGAGGGAGTAAAGTATTTCCGAAAAACGCGCGGTAAATGTATGGGAGCGATATACTGGCAGTTAAACGATTGTTGGCCTTGTATATCTCACTCTTCAGTCGATTATTTCGGAAGGAAGAAGGCTCTTTCCTATGAATTGAAAAAATATTATGCTCCCGTTCTTCTGATAGCGGAATGCGAAGGAGACAGCGTGATTTTCTCGGTTGCAAACGAATCGCGGAATGTGTTTCATGGTATAGCGAGATGGCAAATATCTGATAATGGTTTTGGCGTTTTGGAAGAAGGAATAATCGAGGTTTCCGTTTTGGGGTTTTCCGTAAAAACAATAGGGAGGATTAGACTTTCCGAAACCGTCTTAAAAAGAGTCGATTCGGTTTTTATGGTCGCGGAGCTTTTCGGACAAGACGATGAACCGGTTTCAAAAGAAACGATGCTTTTCGTGAAACCGAAAGACTATAAATACGTTGAACCGACGATTGCTTTTGATGTTTTTCGCAAAGACGAAGACAAATGCATCGTGAAAATACGTGCGAACGGATTTGTCAACAAGCTATATGTTGATACGGGCGCAGAAAATATAGATTTGAGTGAAAACTATTTGGATTTTACCGATAAAAAAGAAAAGAGTATTATTTTCAGGTATTTCGGCGATATAGAAAACATAAAAAAAAGTATTTCTTTTATAAGCATAAATAAAATATTGGGAGACGGCACAAATGTTTAATACGGATGAAAAATCGTTATCTGATAAAAGGGTTAAAATCGGTAGAGCGGTAAAAAAACCGATAAATAAAAACAGAGCTGTTTTTATTATCGGTGGAATATTTTTTCCGATAGTATCTTTTTTTGTGTTTTACGTTTACGTGAACACGAGTTCTTTCGTACTTGCTTTTCAGGATAACAGGACAAAAGAATTCACGTTCAACAATTTTTTAGCAGTTTTCGAATCCTTGAAAGATACCAACGGTACGCTCAGGATAGCGCTGTTTAACACATTCAAGTATTTCGCAAAAGATATTGCGATGATGTTTCTCAATCTTATTTTTTCTTTTTTCATATATAAAAAGATTTTAGGTTGGAAATTTTACAGGATAGTTTTCTATTTACCGGCCATTATTCCCGGACTTTGTCTTGCGGCTTGCTTTGCTGAATTTATAAAACCCAACGGTCCGGTCGGCGTGGTCATGGAAATGATAGGCCGTCCGTTGCCCGTGGAAGGATTGTTACAAAACTCATTGACGGCGACGCCTATATTGATATTTTTTACGATATGGACGGGCTTTACGGGAATGCTTTTTTACCATGGCGCGCTTGCGAGAATTCCCGTCGAAGTCATAGAAGCGGCGAAATTAGACGGTTGTACGCCGTTCAGAGAGTGTTTCAGTATTATTCTGCCGCTTATTTGGCCGACTTTCGCGACTATGTTGATAATAAGCATGGCGGGAATATTCGGAGCAAGCGGACCGATACTTTATTTTACGCAAGGGAAGTTTGAAACGACGACGTTAGCGTATTGGATGTTTACCGAAGTTTACGGAAACGGAACGTTCGGGGGAACGGGGACATACGGCACGATATCCGCCGCCGGCATGGTGTTTACCGCAATAGGACTGCCGATCATTTTGTTTACGAAATGGCTTACTGAAAAAGTTCCGGTTGTAGAATATTGATTTTGGAGACAAGATTTATGAGAAATAATGTTAGAATAAACTCGAAATACAGAAAAGAAAAAATTAGAAGATCGCGCGGAGAAAGAGTGGTGTTTACAATCTTTTTCATAATTTTTTCATTGTATTCGGCAAGCATATTGTATATGTTGTTTTGGCTTATTACAAATTCTTTCAAACCGTTTGTTGAATATAATCTCGATCTTGTAAACGGCAATGCATTTAAACTGCCGAAAACTTGGAGATTCCAGAATTATATCGATGTTTATAAAATGATAAGAACGCCCGGCGGTATTACTTTGGTTGATATGATTTGGAACAATATTTGGCAATTTTTGTTACCTTTACCGTTGTCGGTACTGTTGGGAACGTGGTATCCATATGTTATTTCACGTTTTAAGTTTCGCGGCAGGAATATTATATATGCTGTTATAATGTTCAGAATGATAATTCCGATAGTCGGAACAGGCGGAGCGTGGTTCAAGCTTTATCAGGACCTTGGACTTTATAATAATCCCTTATTTTTTATAGTGGGTTCGCTCGGTAGCGGGGGAACGACGTTTCTTCTGTATTATGGTTTTTTCAAAAATTTACCTATGTCTTATGCGGAAGCGGTATATATAGACGGCGGCGGAGAATTTACAGTATTTTTCAAGATAATGTTGCCGCAGGCGATACCTATGATAACCGTATTGCTCGTAAATGCTTTTATAGCAAGTTGGAATGACGCGATGACATCGCTTTTGTATATGCCGTCTTATCTTACTATTTCGGCCGGGATGTATTCCGTGCAAAATACGCTTTTAAGGACGGGGAAGACCTCAATATATTATGCAGGACTTGTCACCGCTATGATTCCGATGTTGCTCGTGTTTCTCGTTTTCTCGAATAAAATGATGACGAGTTTGAGCGTTGGTGGATTGAAAGGCTAATAAGCATGACAATTTCTGGAATTCGTTTTCATTTTTTTGATATTGCCAAAAAATAGTTTTTGGTTTATAATAATTAAAGATGAAACAAACAAAAAATTATAAATAAGGAAAGGTTTTTATGAAAAAGAGATTTTTAAGAAAAATTAGTTTGTTTATTTCTCTTATCGTTGTAATGACGGGTTTTTTTGGATGTGCCCAAAAAAATGTTGCATCCGACGACGATAACACGCTTGAAGTTTATCTTTGGAATGCGGGTTACGGCTACGAGTGGCTTGAAGAATTATTAAAAGACTTCGGGACGCTCGATTGGGTGCAGGAAAAGTATCCGAATTATTCTTATTTCACCGTGATAAACGATCAGACGAATTACGGCGAAGATCGTATGGCAGCAGGGAAAGGCAACACGATAGATCTTATAATGTCCGGAAATCTCGACTCTTATTTCGGTACGAAAGATCTCGTTGAAATATCCGATTGCATCTTGGAATCGGACGTACCGGGCGAGAACGTCAAATTCAAAGATAAACTGCTTCCTAGCGTTTATTCGTCACTCGGGTTTACGCCTTACGGCGAGACTAAAACGTACTATAATTCCGTTCCGTGGAATCTCGGTGTCGGCGGAATAGTTTATAATGCGACTTTATTCGAAGAACTCGGACTTAACGTCCCGAGAACGACCGAAGAAATGTTCGGGATAATGGATAAAGTCAAAAGTTGGAACGGCTCGAACGCCGAATATCCCTTTACGTATTCTTATATAGCGTCGCAAATAACGTATAGCGAATATATTACGGCTCAATGGTGGGCACAATACGAAGGGGTTCAGAATTTTGAAAACTTTTCGTATGCGATAGACGAAGACGGAGTGCGTAATTCCATAAATGTTCTTTATGAAAAAGGAAGAATGAGAAGTTGGGAAATACTTGATAGACTTTTAGACGAAGCAAACGGCTATTACGACAGAAGTTCGCCCAACCGTGATTTTATAACGGGACAAAGTTATCTGCTTTTAAGACGCGGTTTATTTATGTTTTCGGGAGACTGGTTCTCGAATGAAATGAAAGATCTCGCCGAAGGATATAAGTCGGAAGGATATACGGATACAATGTCTATGATGAGAACGCCGGTTGTAAGTTCTCTTATAGAAAAACTCGATACGATAAACGACGATACGACTCTTTGCGAAGTGATAGATGAGATAGATGCAGGCAAGACCGGTTCTTCGGTCAGCGGCGTTTCTCAAAAAGATTTCGACAGAGTTAAAGAAGCAAGGGGCGTTATGTACACCAATAACGGAAGTTGTCATACCGTTATACCTTCTTATGCGACGGCAAAAGATCTTGCGATAGATTTCGTAAGATACATGGCTACCGATAGAGCCAACGAACTGTTTGCATGCTATTCTTCTGGCGGGAAACTTCCGTATAAATATGATTTCATGACGCAGAGTTCCGAAAAATATGCCGAACTCAACAAAAAGCAATCGGCAACGTTGTATTTGCAGACCAAAGTAAGCGAATATTTACAGACGCCGTTTACAAGGATATTAAACAATAAAGTGTCGGACTTTCAACGTTACGGCGGATTTAATATTCTGGCGGGAAGTAATACGAGCGATATTTTCAATACTTTCGTTTATACAAATACGAGTGCGCAGGATTTGTATCAGAACGCTATTGATTATTACACTGCGAATAATAACGCAATGTGGAATACTGCGTTAAGAAATGCGGGAATGCTTTAAAACGATATGTTGATCTGTTGCGCCGATTCCTGCGAAAGGATACTGAAATACGATAAAATAGTCGAAAAGCACGAATTAACCCTTACCGCTTTGAAAGGCGGCACAGACAGCAGTCAGATTGCGGTTTTCGGCAACGATAAACAAACGGTCGGAATAAAGGTCGAAGATCTTTTCGACGGGGAAGGCAATGTTTTTTCGGCAGATAATTTCGCACTGTATTACGAGAAGTATATTTATGTCGATAAAAATTGGCAAAAAAACGGTTTCCCCATAGGTTGGTATCCCGATGCGCTTATACCGATAAATTCGCCCGTTTTTCACGGGGAAAACGAAACCGGCAACGGAAACGTCTGTATATGGATAGATGTGACTGTTCCAAGAGAGCAGATTCCGGGTGTTTATTCGGGGGTATTTCGTATAAACGATATCGGTATCGTCGTCAGGCTTGAAGTTTGTGCGGCGGAATTGCCTGCGGAAATAACGCATAAAAGCATTTTTACGTTGAACGGCGAACATATGGCTCATTATGAAGGCGAAACGTCGAAAGAAATGGTCAAAGCATATAACGACTGCCTTTTAAGACATCGCGTATGTTCGGCGATTCCAGATTCCGACGGAAAAACCTCTTGGGCGGACGACATTGCCGAATATCTTTCGCGCGGTGCAAACACGGTCAATATCCCGTCTCCTTATGCGGAAGAAAAAAACGAAAGATATGGAAACACTCCCGACTATGAAGATTTACTGTCAAGACTTATTCAGTTGAAGGAAAAAAGCATTGAGACGGAGATCGATTTGTTTTCATACGTCGTTTACTACGACTGGATGATCGACGAACCGTTTTATTGCTCTTATCCAGATGGCAAAGTCGGATATCACGTGCGAAAATTTAACGAAACGGTACAAAGATTCATAGAGTTATGCGAAAGTGACGACCGCCTTAAAAACGATTTCGGGAAACAACTGATTGAGTCGGCGAAAGGAATCACGCACTTAATAACCGATTACAGAGACAGACCGAATGTAACTATGCGTCCCGTAAAAAAAGACGACGGCACGAAATATGTTTATAATGAAAAAACTGTTTTATGTCCGCGTTTCGACGGATTAGACAGCGTCGGACAAAGAAGTTTATATTCAGGACAAAAAGAATTGTGGTGGTATGGTTGCAACACTCCGAATGCGCCATATCCGAGTTATCATATCGATGACGCGGGGTATGCCGCGCGGATGGTCGGATGGTTTATGGGGATATACGGAATCGAGGGCAATCTGTACTGGTGCGCAAATTTCTTTAAGGAATGCAACACTACGGGCACTATGCGTTTTTTCGACGATCCCTATTCTCTTGCTCACATGGGGACGGGTGCGAACGGTGACGGCGCTCTTCTATATCCCGGAAAGCCTTACGGAATATTCGGTCCCGTTTGTTCGATCAGACTGAAAGCAATAAGATCCGGATATGAAGAGTATGAAATAATAAAGTTTTTAAAGAAAGAGTATGGGCGAAAAGGCTTGGATTTCAGCAAGTTATTTGCGTTGCTCGTTTCAGAGTTTACAGACGGAATAAAAATTGATCCTTTCTACGGGAAATTCCGTAGAATAAGGGATACGTTGATAAGACTTTACGAATTATATGTAAATTACACAACAACGGTTTCCTATGAAAAGCTCGGTTTGAGAAAAGTTTTCGTAATAAGATCGGAAAGTGGCTCGGACGCATATTATTCGGATGGTCGATTCACAGGGGAAAACGGTGAACCGCAATTGATTTATCCCGAAAAAAACGCAAGCTATGCGGAGTTTTTTATCGGAAAAGACAAAAAAAACTTATTTTTTCCGTTAAAAAATAAAGTGAAAATAATTCCGCACGAAAAATTATATGAAAAAGGCGTTTTTTCGGTAAATAAGGGAAGTATCACGATAAACCGCGACGACATACGAAGGGAAATAAATGTTGTTCTTCCGGGAAACAAGCCCGAACTGCGGTTGGAATTATCAAAAGTCGCAAAGCGATATGTTTCGGCTGATATTCTCATAAGGGCCACGAAAAAAGCAGGATATAAAGTTTTATCGGACGGAGAAGAACTCTTTGCAGGAGAAGTCGGAACGGGTTGGAATCGCATAAGGCTTATCGACGGGGCAAAAAACATTCCAAAGTTGGTATTTGAATTTTTCGAAAGCGGAGAATACGGTTTCGGGGAAATATATTTAAAAAAATGATCAAAGGAGTTGTAAAATGAGAAAATTATCAGCGTTTATTTTATCAATCGCGCTTGTTCTCTCTTTTTCTGGTTGCGGACAGACTGCGCCGCAGAACGGCGGAGATAATAATTCATCCGACGGAAGCGGGAGTATAAGCAACGCCGATTGCGAAATATGGAGTGTTCCCGCTACCGAAAAAGTGCTTGCAACGGTAGACGCGAAAGAGTATTCTTCCTTACGGACGGACAAAATCGTCTTGTCTTCGGCGAAAAACGAGTATGAGAGCGGTCAAATAATAGTTACCGCAAAAGACGAGTTGTCGTTTACCGTTTCGGTAAGCAATCTCGTGCATACTTCGGGGGCGGTGATAGCCAATACGAATTTTGAAGTATTTACATTAAAATATACCAAAGTTTCGCGCAATTATTACGGTAACGGCGCGCCGACAGGCATGTATCCAGATGCGATCATCCCACAGGAAAACGCCGTTCTCTATAAGCAGAATGTAGTGAGAAAAGGCGAAAACGGCGGTGCATGGATAAATTTCTTTATTCCGTCGGATGCAAAGGATGGCAACTATTCGGGTACGGCGACGATCACTGTCGGAGATAAGAATTTGACGATGCCGATCGAATTGAAGGTGTACGACGTCACCGTGCCGAGCGAAACGACTTCAAAAAGTCTTTTCGGCGGAAACGGATATATTTATTCGATGGAAATGGATATTTCGCAGGAAATGCAGGATAAATATACACAATACGCTATCGACCACAGGATATCTCCGACGCACGTTATGACTACAAGTGATTATGCCGAAGAGTGGTATAAATGGTACAAAAAAGGGATATCGACGCTCGGCATGATAGACGGTCCGGCGGAATACGTTAAAAATCAGATAGTCGCTTGTGCGAGAAAAAGTCTTGAAGTCGGCGAAAACATGGTCGATAAACTTGCGCTGTTTGCGTCAAGCATAGACGAACCTTTCCTTTGGCAGGACACGACCGGAACAGTTTCCGGTTACGTTGAAAAATACAAAGCAATGCTTGACGAAACAGTGGCCGAACTAAGCGTGGAAACCGCGTTCCAAACGGAGATCGGTCGTCAAATAGTGGAAAGTGTAGGAAAAGTCGCGCTTGTCGTTACCGATTATGCGAGCGACGATTACGGCACTGCGCACAGATATTATTCGATACTTAAAGACGCGGACGGAAACAGGTGGTATTATCCGAATTACGTCAGTGTTTGCGGCAAGCCCGACGGCTACGATTCCCCAGAAGAAAGGGCGGGATATTACAACGGAGCGGAACAGTGGTGGTACACATGTAACGATCCTAAATTCCCGTATCCTACTTATCATACCGACGACACGCTGGTAAGCGCGAACGCCATAGGTTGGATGATGGCGGAATACGATATAACCGGCAATTTGTTATGGAATTATACTTTTCACGTGACGGGTATGGGCAATGATTCTTATTATATGGAAGATCCTTATTCCGAAGCGAGCCGCGGGCAAGGGGCGAACGGCGACGGATATCTCGTTTATCCCGGAAAAATGTACGAAGTGGACGGACCGATAGGCACGATAAGGTTCGACGCGATACGCGACAGTATGGAAGATTACGAACTTATAAAAATTCTGAAAGCGAAATATGCCGAACACGGAGTGGACGCGTCTAAAATAATACGTACCATAGCGTCTTCGTTTTACAGCGGAGCGCATATGACGGGCGGCGGGGCGAAAGAATTTGAAAGTTCGAGAGATGTTTTATTGAGCGTTCTCGAAATGGCGATAAACAAAACCGGCGTATTTATTACGGATATAACCGAAAACGTTGTTTCGGGTATAAGCGAATACGTCCTTACGGCGACTGCCGTTTCTGGCACGGAACTTTATTCGGACGACGTTAAGATATCGCCGCAGGGCGGAGTTTATACGGTGCGTAAATCGCTTGATAAAGACAAAAACTATTTCTTGATAAAAGCGGTAAACGGCGATAAGACGGTTGAGTTCAGTATGTATATAGGCGGAAAGCAAAAATTATTCACCGCACCGAACGACGTAGTGGAATTAAAACTCGGCGGCGATGTGACAGATACTCAACGCATAGGCGAGTATTGGAAGATAGTTCTTGGCGGCGCCTCGGAATATAAGTCCGTGAGCATAGGACACAACAGCGTGAAAGAGATAAATGCCGACACGGGTAAATACATCGTTGACATGTATAATTACGGAGAAACGGCGCTGTTCCGTATATACGTAACTTACAGTAAATACGGAAAAGTGCAAGTTCTTACGGGGACGTTCTCGTCGGGCAAAAATCAACTTATTCTCGACTTGTTCTCGTCGGTGAACTGGGAAAGAAACGGAGAAGTCACGGAAATAACCGTAGCGGTCTCCGGCACGACGGAAATAGGCATAGGTAGTATTGTGATATATGGGGTGTAATATGAAAAAAAGGATATTGGGTTTGCTGATTATATTTACGGTCGTATTTATTATGGCGGTTTCATGCTCGGATAACGCCGCGATCGAAAAGAAGGACGACCATTTGTCGGAAACGGAGCAAAAAACCGAAACCACAGCCGTATTATACGATTTCGAGGCGGGATTGTTCAACGTAAGGATGCCTATTTATTTTGGAACGATCACTCTCAATCGAAATACCGAATACGTTCGTTCGGGAGAAAAGTCCATGAAACTCTGCCCGGGCAACGGAATGGCGGATCCTTATATGTATCTTCCGCTCGAATCGACGCTTCTCGGGTTCAGTTATACGGACATAATGAAGATATACGGATATAGGTTGTCTATATATTCCGAAAGCGTCTGCGAGATAAATCTCGGTTTGTATTTTGATAAAATGGCTAACACGAGAAGCCCGGAGCAGAAATTCGCGTTAAATGCCGGATGGAACGAAATAGAGTATATTCCGCAATACGCCGTAGTGGAATTGCAATACGACGTGACGATGTGTAAAGGGATATATATAATGTTTAAGACGCAGGAAACGATGCCTACGATTTATGTTGACGACGTGAAGATAATATTGAGCGACGTTTCCGTCAGTCCCGAAAAACTGCTTATACTGAAACGGACCGAAACGAGTTTTGAAGTATGCGATTTCGAAAATGCGTATCAACATCTTATGATCAAGCCGACCAACTATAATTCTGCGGGCATATTGCCGGCGGTTTCGGTGGTCAGAGCGGCGGATTGCGGATTGACTGCGCCGTCGGGCGAAAAAGTACTGAAAGTCGAATTATTCGATCATGATACCACATCGTTTTCCTGGACGAAGGTAGAATTTGTTCCCGCACTGATAGAAGAGATAAATTTCAAGCAATTTGTCGGACATCTCGACGAATACGTCCTTAAATTCGACACTTACAGAGATTTTGAACTTGTAGGTTCCACGTATGAAAATCTGGTCGAGATAAATGCTTATTATAACGGATACGGTGCGATGGATTGGGCGGGAACTACGCTTACGGAGCAGGGAGTCTGGCAGGAAACGGCAATATCTCTTACAAGTCTTGAAAACTTTATAAACAGTCAATACAGTTTTCAGTTAGGGTTTATGGAAAGGCGCGGAAACGGATCCCGCGTGTATTATTTCGACAATTTCCGTATAGAGAAGGTATAATGGAGAAAAACAATGGAAAAGACTAATTTTTTGATTAAAACACTTTTCTTGTGTTTATGTGTATCGCTTTCGGCATTTTTCGTTTCCTGTAAAAACTCGGGCGAGGAAAAAAGCGATGAAAACAATACGGAAACTCTTAAAATATTGAATTGGCAAGATGAAACCGAAGAAGTCGTGCTCGGTACGTGCTACGACGTGGTTATGCCGATTGCCAAAGATGCGGACGGAAACGAATACGCAGTGAACGTAGCGGTTGTCAAGAGTGTAAACGGTGCGGTGATCCCGCTTATTTACGATGCGTTCGACATTTTAAGTTTAGGCGGATATGAAATAAGGTATATCGCAAGCGACGGAAACCGCAAAGCGGTAAAGACCGTTCGTCTGACCGTCGTTGATACGAGTAAACCGGTTGTTATCCTTACGGGTGAAAATATTGCCGAAAAGGGCAGTAAATATTATTATCCGACGATAAATGCGAGCGATAATTCAGGCGAAAAATGCACCGTTTCGGTCGTCGTCACCGATCCCGACGGGGAAAACGTAAGTACGGAAAACGATGGGTTTATGCCTGTGAAAGTCGGATTATATACGCTTTCGATATCGGCGGCAGACGCTTTCGGAAACGTCGGCACGGCGAGTTTTGAAGTATTTGCGAGAGAACCTATCGGAAAAGGAGAACTCGACGCTTTTGACGATGCGGGACTTTCTTATACCGCGTATACGTCGTTGAATTCCGAAAAGACTTTCGCCGAATTCACAAGTTTGAAATGTTCATCTTCGAGTAAAGGCTCTGCTATGTTCGTTTCTACGAAAGGCGACGCTACGAACATTTATATCACGCCGAGAATAAACGCGCTCGACGTAAATGAACTCGGTGATGATACGCATATTTCCGTAAGCGTTTATATCGCCGACAATTATCGTGCGGAGCGGACTTTGACGACAGGTTCGGGCGAACGCGTTATACCGACGAACGTATGGAACTATGTCGATATATCGAAAGACGAAGTCGGCAATCTCGGACGTTTCGTAAGCACTATGTCAAAGGGCGAAAAACCGCTTATTTCCGTCGGAAATACAGACAGACCATACGTTATATTCATCGACGACGTATTTATCAGAAACAGCGCGACCGAAAGCATAGTTTCGGGATTGAAGAGTGCGTATGCCACCGACGAACAAGTGTCTTTTTCGTTGAAATCAGGTTATGTTGCTGAAACGTGGTCGTGCGGCAGGATAACGGCGGCGACTTCGGGGATGATCCTCGATCACGACGGGACTTATACGCTTATCTGTCGTCCGACAGACGGCCTCGGCGCATGCGCAGCCTTATCTTTCCGCGTAGGAGCGCGAAAGATAACCACGGCTCTCGATAAAGTTTATTCGATAAACTTCGACAACGCATTACCGACCGCGAACGTGTATAACGGTAATTCGCAGATAAGCGCGGCGGTAACTTATTACGATCTCGGACTTTATACGGGCGAAGTAAATAAACTTAACGGGACGGTGCATCCCGAAAAGATCAATTTCGCTCTCGTCGCAGAAGCGGAAGTTTCGGGGAAAAAGGTTTCGGAAATAGTGTTTCTTAAATCGAAATACACTTCTGATGCATTCGCATATATGGGCGCACATAACGGCGGTTGGACGCCGATTATGAGCGATATGGGAAATCAGGCCGATCCGAACGTTGCTGACGGATACGCAAATATGGATATTATCGGCAATTTCTGTTATCATATAGAAAGTTACGGTAGTGCGCCGTGGATCAGATTCAATTCTCTGAAAAACTATATGAACGACAACAGTATCGACGAAGTGACGATAAAGGTGCTTATGTCCGCGCCGTCGAAGTTATCTTATAAATTCGGCGAATACGATGTATCGCACTTCGGTATCTCTTATAAAACGGGCGAGGTTCTGACTTTTGAACACGTTACTTCAGACGATATATCGCATCTTCAGGTAATATGGGGAACGGCGGAAATATACGTAATGGCACAGTTACCGAATTACAGAACGGTAACGAGCGAAACGGCTGTCGGAGAAGGAGAAGTGACGCTTATAGACGACAGCGCAAGCGTTTTTGCGGACTGCTCGGATCTTAAGTGCGTGGTCGTATATCCTGACGGCACAACGGAAAATATCGCGAACGGAAAATTCACGCAGAGAGAAAAGGGAACTTATACGGTGAAATATTCCGCGACGACGACGGATGGCGAAAAAGTTTTCGGCGCATATAAATTAAAAGTCGGGCTTTCCGTAGTGGAGAATGGCTCGATCTGGGATTTCTCCGATCCTTCTATCATCGAAAACGATGTCAAAGAAAGTGACGGCAGGAATTATTACGTTGAGTATCTCGAAGAATTCGAAGGTGAAAAAGGCGTCGTTGCGGTGACAAATATGCGTACGGGCGACTGGAACTGGGATATTTGGTTCTTGTCGGGATATACCGCCTTTGCCGACAGTATAAGCGCGGAAGCCGATACACTGTTCATAAGATTGAAAGCGAACGCAACGGGCAGATTTACGTTGTTCGGCGGCGGAGCGGACGCGGGCGAGTCGCTCGTGTTATACGAATATCCGCTTACGACGGGATGGACTACGGTAGCGATAACGGGAGACAGGTTCAACGCTTTCAAGACTCACCTTTCAAATTACAGAGGCGCGCTGCAAGCGTGGATGGAAAAACCGGGGACAGTGTATATTGCTGATTTTTACGTTGGAAAAACGGTGACAGTCACTTCGAATGCGTTTTTCAGAACGGGAGAGGTCACTCTTGATGACGACAGCGCAACGGTATTCTCGGGATATACGAAACTTGTCTGCGAAGTAAAAGCGCCCGATAATACTTTAATAACGGTCACGGACGGTAAATTCGTTCCGACCGATAACGGAGTTTATACGGTAAACTATTACGCGCTTATGCCCTCGGGTGTCATAAAAACAGGATCTTATGCTATCACTTGCCTTGAAAAGAACGATTTAGGTACGTTTGTTCCGAGCGCTTCCGATTGGCATCAGCAAGGCGGTTCTTCCTATACGGCAACAGTCGTAGATAAT